>NZ_JAWOAI010000679.1:0-4427 GCF_033194735.1 Streptomyces sp. W16 | reverse complement strand
TGCCGCCCGCCGACCGCGCCCGGCTGCTGCGCCGCTTCGCGACCGCGGTCGACGAACACCTCGAAGAACTCGCCCAGTTGGAGGTGCGCGAGGCCGGGCACACGGTCGGCAACGCCCGCTGGGAGGCCGGCAACGTCCGTGATCTGCTCGACTACGCGGCCGGGGGAGTGGAGCGGCTGACCGGACGCCAGATCCCGGTCGCGGGCGGCCTCGACATCACGATCCTCGAACCGCTGGGCGTGGTGGGCGTGATCGCGCCCTGGAACTTCCCGATGCCGATCGCCGCCTGGGGCACCGCCCCGGCGCTCGCGGCGGGCAACGCGGTCATCCTCAAGCCGGCCGAGACGACCCCGCTGACCGCGCTCCGGCTGGCCGAACTCGCCCTGGAGGCAGGCCTTCCCGAGGGCCTCTTCCAGGTGCTGCCCGGCCACGGCCCGGTCGCGGGCACCGCGCTCGTCGAACACCCCGGCGTCGCGAAGATCGTGTTCACGGGGTCAACGGCCGTGGGCAAACAGGTGTTGGCAAAGGGCTCGGAACTCCTCAAGCGCGTCACCCTCGAACTCGGCGGCAAGAGCCCCAACATCGTCTTCGCCGACGCGGACATCGAGGCCGCCGCAGCCGCCGCCCCCATGTCCTTCCTCGACAACTCCGGCCAGGACTGCTGCGCCCGCACCCGCATCCTCGTCCAACGCTCCGTCTACGACCGGTTCCTGGACCTCCTGGCCCCCGCGATCGAGGGGGTGACGGTCGGTGACCCGGCCGACGAGAAGACGGACATGGGCCCGCTGATCTCCAAGGTCCAGCTGGAACGCGTCCGTTCGTACGTCACCGCCGACCTGGACGGCATCCGCGGCACGGCGCCCGAGGGCCCCGGCTTCTGGTTCCCGCCCACCGTCGTCACCGGCGTCGACCCGCACGCACGCGTGGCCGTCGAGGAGGTCTTCGGCCCGGTCGCCGTGGTGCTCCCCTTCGAGGACGAGGCGGAGGCGATCCGCCTGGCCAACGCCACCGACTACGGCCTCTCCGGTTCCATCTGGACCCGTGACGTCGGCCGCGCCCTGCGCGTCTCGGGGGCCGTCCGGGCCGGCAACCTGTCCGTCAACTCCCATTCCAGCGTCCGCTATTGGACCCCCTTCGGCGGCTTCAAGCAGTCGGGGATCGGCCGCGAACTCGGCCCGGACGCGCTCACCGCCTTCACCGAAACCAAGAACGTCTTCATCAGCACGGAGGGCCCCGCACAGTGACCTCAGAGATTGTTTGCCGGCGACTCGTCGGCCGTACCGCCGTCATCACCGGAGCCGGCAGCGGCATCGGCCTCGCCACCGCACGCCGGCTCGCCTCCGAGGGCGCCAACGTCGTCTGCGGCGACATCGACGAGACCCACGGCAAGGCGGCGGCCGACGAGGTCGGCGGGCTCTTCGTGAAGGTCGACGTCACCGACCCCGAGCAGGTCGAGGCGCTCTTCAAGGCCGCCTTCGACACCTACGGCAGCGTCGACATCGCCTTCAACAACGCGGGCATCTCGCCGCCCGACGACGACTCCATCCTCGACACCGGACTGGAGGCCTGGAAGCGCGTCCAGGACGTCAACCTCACCTCCGTGTACCTGTGTTGCAAGGCCGCCATCCCCTACATGCGCCGCCAGGGCAAGGGCTCCATCATCAACACGGCGTCCTTCGTGGCGCGGATGGGCGCGGCCACCTCCCAGATCTCCTACACCGCCTCCAAGGGTGGCGTGCTGGCCATGTCCCGTGAACTGGGAGTGCAGTTCGCCCGCGAGGGCATCCGCGTCAACGCCCTCTGCCCGGGCCCGGTGAACACTCCTTTGCTCCAGGAGCTGTTCGCCAAGGACCCGGAGCGGGCCGCGCGTCGCCTGGTCCACATCCCGGTCGGCCGCTTCGCCGAGGCGACGGAGATCGCCGCCGCCGTCGCGTTCCTGGCGAGCGACGACTCGTCGTTCGTCAACGCCGCCGACTTCTTGGTCGACGGCGGCATCTCGGGGGCGTACGTCACTCCGATGTAGGTCGTGAACCCCCGCCGGAGCGGGGGCAGTTGACCCCGTGAGTGCTCACAGGAAGGTCATGCCCTCGCCCCGGTAGGTCGGGACGGTGGCCGTCACCCGGTCGCCCTCGATCAGGTGCAACGCGTCGAACCGCTCGCACAGTTCGCCCGCCTTGGCGTGCCGGAACCACACCTTGTCGCCGATGAGCAGGTCGTCGGCGGGAGAGCCGAGCAGCGGCGTCTGCACCTCGCCGGGCCCCTCCTGGGGGTCGTAGCGCAGACCCTCCGGCAGATACGGCACCGGGAGCCGGTCGGGGCCGGTGGCACCGGAGGCGGGGTAGCCGCCGCCGAGGACGGTGACCACGCCGACGCCCGGGCGCCGTACGACGGGCTGGGCGAAGAGCGCGGCCGGACGGCCGGTGAACGACGTGTAGTTGTCGAAGAGGCGCGGCACATACAGCCCTGAACCGGCCGCGATCTCGGTCACGGAATCCTCGGCGGCGGTGTACTGGACACTGCCGGTGCCACCACCGTTGACGAACTCCAGATCCGGTACGACGGCCCGCACGGCCCGCACCACCTCCGCGCGCCGCTCGGCGAGTTCACGCTTGGCGGTGGCCTGCATCAGCCGGATCGCGCGGGAGCGGAAGGGCCGCCCGGCGACGGAGTCACCGACACCGGCGATGTGCCCCTCGTAGGCCATGATCCCGACGACCTTGAAGCCGGGGCGACGCGACACCGTCCTTGCGATGTCGGCGAGTTGGTCGGGGGAGCGGAGAGGGGAGCGCAGCGCCCCCACCCGCACCCGGCCGCCGAGCATCCGCAGCGCGGTGTCCAACTCCAGGCAGACACGCACGACTTCGGTGCCGCCGTCGCGTGAGTCGTCGATGAGCTTGAGCTGCGCCGGGTCGTCGATCATCACGGTGACGGCGGAGGCGAGCTTGGGGTCGCTCGTCAGCTCACCGAAGGCGGCGTGGTCGGCGGAAGGGTAGGCGAGGAGGACGTCGTCGAAGCCGGAGCGGGCGAGCCAGAGGGACTCGGCCAGGGTGAAGGACATGAGGCCCGCGAAGCCGTCCCTGGCCAGGACGCGTTCGAGGAGGGTTCGACAACGGACGGACTTGCTGGCGACGCGGACCGGCTTGCCGCCGGCCCGGCGGACGAGGTCGTCCGCGTTGGCATCGAAGGCGTCCAGGTCGACGATCGCGAGAGGGGCGTCGAGGTGGGCGGTGGCCCGGTCGTAACGGGCCCGGTCGGCGGCGCGCGCAGTCATGAACGCAGCCTGCCAGACAGGATTACCGCAGGGTAGGGGGACGTTCCGGGCAGATGCCCCGGGGGCGTGGACTGGTTCCCGTTCGAGCGGGGGCAACCCGTAGAGTGACGCGCACGCACGGAGGAAACGCCGCCGGTCGTTCGACCGCGCCCGGGATGGCGGTCCGCCGCGGCGGGTATGCGTGCTCGGGATGACTTTGTTTATTTGTGTGCGTGCCGGGTGAGGCGGGGCGGACGCCGGTGCGTATACGAACAAGGGCAGGAGCACACCGGCCCGCAGACGAACAAACGGTGGCCCGGGTACGAGGAAACGGGGGGTGCATGAGCACGGAAGCGCGACGCGCCCCCGTACCGCCGCATCCCACCTCGCCGCAGTCCCCTTCGGGTTCGGGGAATTCGACGGCTCCTGTGAACGCGACCGACCCCCCTGGCCAAGCGGGCCCGGTGGACCCGTCGACGCGAGCGGTGCCGGGCGGCGCGGCGGACGCGCGGGATACGGCAGACACAACAGGCGGGGAATCGGACGGACCGTATTCCGGTACGCAGGATGCGCAGGGGCAGTCGAACGTGCAGGGTAGACCGGGTGCGGCGTCGGCCGGCAACGGAAGCGGAAGCCGGGGCGACGGGAACGGCAGGGCGACCTGGGGCGGCGACCGGCCCGGTACGGGATGGTGGGAGGGCGGCAACGCGAGGCGTGCGGCTCAGCGGAGCGCCGGGGCTGACGTGGGTTCGGTTTCCCCGGGCAATGACTTCGAGAGCGACGCTTTCGAGGAATTCGAGAACTTCGAGAGCGACGGCTTCGCGAACAATGGCTTGGGGGCCCGCGATGGGTCCGGGTCGGCAGCCGGTGCCGGTGCCGGCACCGGGTCCGGAGCTGGCGCTGGTTCAGGTTCTGTCGGAGCGTCGGCATCAGACTCCTCCGACACCCGGCCGCGCTTCCCCGGGCTTCGGCCCTTCTCGCCTTTTCCCGCCGACGCGGTGAGCCCGCCCCCTCCACCGGCCTCGGCACGCTTCCCGGACACACCGCCGGCATCCGGGACCGACCCGCGCCGCGCGAACCCCGAACGACCCGGTACCGTCCCGCCCCGGCCACCCCACCGGCCCACGGCGACGACGGGCGGCAGCGAAGCACCCCGGGAAACCACGCCGGAAACGAG
>NZ_JAWOAI010000678.1:0-4434 GCF_033194735.1 Streptomyces sp. W16 | reverse complement strand
ACCGAACGCCTCGCGGCGGCGGGCGGCTCCCTGCGGGCCGGCCCGTCGCCGCGCGGCGGCTTCACGGTCACCGCCGAACTCCCGGTGGAGCAGACGGACTTGAACCTGGAACCTGTCATCGCCTCCGAGGCGGCTACGGCGCCCAGGGAGCCGTGACGACCCAACTCACGTCGTCCGTCCACGAGGTGGCGCTGTCGAAGGCGTTCGAACCGCCGTCGCTCGCTATGTAGACGTTGTAGTTGTAGTGCCGGAGGTATCTGGTCGGGTAGTTGTACGACGCGAACGAGGTGCCCGTGCCGCTCTTGCCGGTCGAGGCGCAGAACGTGGCGTCCTGTCTGAACTGCGTTGTCCCGACCATGGGTTGGCGGTAGAGCTGGTAGTTGTAGTGCCGCAGGAAGTCACCGGGGTAGTTCCGCGACTCGAAGGAGTAGCAGGAACTGTCGGCCAGTCCCCGGCGGACGATCCAGGTGGCGTCGCCCTTGTCGAGTGCCGTGCTGCTCGACGTGATGGCCGAGAGGACCGCCGCGTTGTTCTGGTGGCGGATGTAGTCGGCCGTGCAGCACGAGGTCGTCGCACGCAGCGAGATCTCCGACCCGGCCGCCAGTGTGCCGGTGGTGCCAGTGGTGCCGCCGTAGCCGACGGACACGATGTTGGCCTGTACGGAGTTGTCGGCGGCGTCCGTCGGGATGCCGGCCGTCATGACGCCCTCGAAGAACGAGCCTATGGAGCCGTTGCTGTTGTCCCCGCCGGTGCCCAGGACGATCGCGCCCTCCTGGTGCATGGGCGAGTAACCGCTCGTGGTGGGCTCACCCCCGGAATAGGTGGTCGTGAGACTCCCCGACTGCGCGTTTCCGTATTTCAGCGCGAAATGGTCCTGACCGTTGTTTTTCAGCAAAGCGGTGACGAACGGCATCGCCCCGGTACCGGTGTTCGCCGTGTTCTTGCTGTACCCGGAGTCCGACTGGAACAGCCCGTTCTCCAGGTCGGCCTGCACCCAGGGACCCCCGCCGTAGCAGGGCGAGAACCAGCACTCGGTGCCGAAGTTGATCGCGTCCATGTGACCGTTGCCGGTGTCCTGGTTGTTGGTCTCGGCGTTGCCGTAGTCGAAGCAGCAGCTGCCGTTGACGTGCGTGCCCGAGGTCACCATGTACATCCCCTCGGCCGCGCCGTTGGTGGCCACGCCCGAGGTGGAGTTGTCGCGGTAGCCCATCCCGGCCGAGATCTCCAGGCCGTAGACCTGGTGCCCGCCGACGGTCACCGGCAGCGCGTCCGCGGGCGACCCGACATCGGCCACACCGGCCCCGCCCGCACCCTCGATCGTGAGGTCGTTGTGGCGCGCGGACTGGTCGTAGATCTTGGTGATGATGCACGTCGTACCCGAACAGAACGAGTCCTGGGCCGCCGCGTTGGCATATCCTCCGGCCGTCAGCAGCCCGATGTTCGCGGTGGCGCTGTCGGAGGCGCGCTGCACCTGATAGAGCGAGCCGTTGTACGACGAGTAGAGCGCCCGGACGAGACTGTGCGCGGCGACGCAGGGTGTCCCGGCGGTGGCGTAGATGTCGCACGGGAGCGAGGTGGCGGCCGACGCCTGCGGAACGCCTACGGCCAGTGCGAGGACGGTCACGAGCGCCGACAGTGCGGCCAGGGTCGCGTTTCTCAGCCGGCGCGGCCGAGTGCGGAGGAGTCTCAAGAACACGGTGCACCTCTTTTTCTGTTCCTGGTAGGGCGGTGCGGGTGGGTGGCGCGCGTGCGGGTGGGTGGGTGACGCGGGTGCGGGTGGAACATCGGCGACTGGTCGATATACCGGACGCCGTTCGATCGAAATGCCGAACCAATTCGCGATCGAAATGTCGAACTGTCGAAAGTTTTCCGAAATCGGCCAGGCCACGGAATTCCCGGAACTGCCGCAGAATGCCGAGGAGATTGTTTGCCCGCAGCCGAAGACCGTCAAGACTCGCGGACGCGAACAATGAAGAGTTTTTGATAACCGCCCCGGATCGCCCTGGGCCTTACGCTTGCCCCGTGGATGAGATGCCCCGGGACCACCGGCCCGCCAAGTCCGTCAGAGTGCTGCTCGCCGAGGACCAGGGCATGATGCGCGGCGCCCTCGCCCTGCTGCTCGGGATGGAAGCGGATCTGGAGGTCGTCGCCCAGGTCGGGAGGGGTGACACGATCGTCGACGCCGCCCTGATCCACCGCCCCGACGTCGCCCTCCTGGACATCGAACTCCCCGGCATGAGCGGCCTGGAGGCCGCCGCCGAACTCCGCGAACAGGCCCCCGACTGCCGGGTGTTGATCCTCACGACCTTCGGCCGCCCCGGCTATCTGCGCCGGGCGATGGAGGCGGGCGCGGCCGGCTTCCTGGTGAAGGACGGCCCGGTGGAGGAACTGGCCGCCGCGATCCGCCGCGTCCTGACCGGCGAGACGGTCATCGACCCGGCGCTGGCCGCCGCCGCGTTGAGCGCGGGCCCGAACCCGCTGACCGCCCGCGAATGCGATGTCCTCAAGGCCTCGGTGGACGGCGCGACGGTCTCCGACATCGCCACGAAGCTCCACCTCTCCGAGTCGACCGTCCGCAACTACCTCTCGTCGGCGATCGGCAAGACGGGCACCCGCAACCGCATGGAAGCGATGCGGGAGGCCCGACAACAGGGGTGGCTGTAGCCCGGCCCTACGCCCCGAGTCCCCGTCGGAACAACGCCGTCCAGAGGAAGTCCTCCCCGAAGCACGGAGATTCGGCCGGTTCGTCACGCATCCGGCGCAGCTCGACCTCCTCCAGGTCCCCGAAGATCCACCGCAACTCGTCGGCCGTGTAGGCCAGTCCACCCTGCAGACCGGAGCCACCGTAGAACTCGGCGTCGGACAACTCCGAGCCCATCCCACCCGCCGCGAAGCAGGTGAGCGCGAAGTGACCGCCGGGGGCGAGGACTTGGTCCAGCAGGGCGAGGTAGCTGATGCGCCGGTGCGGGGGCAGGTGGTGGAAGCAGCCGGAGTCGTAGACGAGGTCGTAGGGGCCGGGGAGTTCGGTGGGGGTCAGGGCGAACGCGTCTCCGCAGTGGAAGCGGACCGGGATTCCCGAGTCACGGGCTCTCTCCTCCGCCCACGCGACAGCGGTCGGCGACAGATCCACCCCGTCCACCTCGAAGCCCCGCGCGGCCAGTTGAAGGGCGTTGCGCCCCGGACCGCACCCCAGGTCCAGAGCACGGCCGCCCCCGGGTATCAGCCCCCGGTCGAGATACCCGACCAGATTCTCGTCCGGCTTCGCCACGAAGAACGGCACCGGCTTGTCACGGTCGGCATAGAACCCGTCCCACCAGGAGGCACCCCGAGAACTCCAACGATCGGCCTCCGGTGCGAACAGCCCGTCCAGAAGCCGGAGCACGTCGTCGACCGTGCGGATGTCACGCCCGTGCTGGTCCCGATCCGTCCGGTCCATCCAGACCTCCTCTCCGATGCACCGATCCTAGGAGCGGACGGGTCGAAAGCCCAGGTCAGAACCTATTCGGGACGCTCACGCGAAGCTCGTCAACTCCTCTGTACGGGGCGGGAGTCGACGCCTGAAGGACGTCACCCCGGGGCCCCGGTGAATCCCTGCCGGCACCCCGCCCGAGGACCGTCAGGACGGGATTCCCGGCGATGGCGACCGCACTTTTCGGCGTGCCGGCCCAACGGGATCAGCACGCCACGCCCCCAGGCGAACGTGCCCTGCTGCGGCGCCAGTTCATCCACGGCGCCGCGCTCGCCGCGCTACTTCGTCACCTCCGCCGATTCCGAGTCCGTCCTCCCCGGTGCCACGCACACGAACCAGTTGTCCGGAGAGCCGGCCGCCGGGCGGATCGCCGCTTCGTCGCTGTTGACGTCGGCCCCCGCGGGCACCCTGCGGGCCACGGTGGACGAGCCGTCCTTCCAGGTGCAGGTGACCTCCTGCGCGGTCTTGGCGACGTGGCCGACCACCAGGGGCAGGGGGCCGTCGGTCTTCTTCGGGTCCAGGGGGGTCGCGGCCGACTCGAGGTCCGTGCCCGCCATGGCGTCCTGCTTGGAGACCGAATTACCCGTCAGGAAAACCGGGTCTCCACTCCCGAAGGCCCGCCCCACGAAGTACGTGATCTTGCCGACCAGTGCGGACGCCTTGTCCTTGTCCCAGGGCTGCTCGTGACGGTTGGACATGGCCAGCAGTTGGGCCTCGGCCTCCGCCTTGGTGCGGGGGGCGCCCCACACGTCGACCGTGACGTACCACGTCTCGCCCTGCGAGGTGCCCGCCGCGAGCATGGTCTCCTGCGGTGCGTACACATGCCGTTCCTCCGCGGTCGACGGCTGTGTCGCCTTCTGGGTCACCGCGGGGGTGACCGCGCCCCCGTCCCCGCCGCGCAGCCCGGCCAGCGCGAGGCCGCCCGACGTGCCGACGATCACCAGTGCCGCGGCCGTCGCGAGCGC
>NZ_JAWOAI010000677.1:0-4450 GCF_033194735.1 Streptomyces sp. W16 | reverse complement strand
TGAGGCCGTGGACCGGCAGTTCGGCATCGAGGCCCTCGCCGGGCCCGGCACGCCGATCCTGACCGTCACCGAGCCGACCGAGACGGCCACCGCAGCCGCCTTCGCCCACACCGCGCTCCTGGCCGGACGGCCCGGCAACGCCGCACCGCTCGCCGAGGCCGGGCGCCTCTTCGGCCGGCTCGCGCATCTGCTGGACGCCGTGGAGGACCGCGAGTCCGACGCGGCGTCGGGCGCCTGGAACCCGCTCACCGCGACCGGCACCCCGCTCACCGAGGCCCGGCGACTGGCCGACGACGCGCTGCACGGGATACGGCTCGTGCTGCGGGAGACCTCCTTCACCGACGGCAAGTTGGCGCATCTGCTGCTCGCGCACGAACTGGGGCGCTCGGTGGACCGGGCCTTCGGCACGCAGTCGTGCGGGCACGGACCCGAGGCCGCCTTCGGCCCGCCGCAGACCCCCTACCTGCCGGGCGATCCACGGCACGACGGGAATCCCTACGGCGGCGATCCCCACGGCGGCAACCCCTTCGGCGGTGAGCCCCCGCGGCCCGACAAGCGCGGCTTCTGGGCCGGGTGCGCCGCCGCCCTCGGGCTGTGCTGCACATGCAAGGTGTGCTGTGCCGACGAGTTCGAGGGGCCGTGGTCACGGCGGCGGCGCGAGGGGTGCCGCTCGAACTGCGACTGTTCGTGCTGCGACGCCTGCGAGTGCTGCGAGTGCTGCGAATGTCTCTCGTGCTGCGACTGCTGACCGTGACGGGCAGTCACCGTCGTTGTAAACGGCGGCTTCGCGGGCCATTGCCGACCTGCGAGGCCGGGCGGGCCGTGTTTCGGCACGGTAAAACAAAAACATGATCCGGTGACCGGTGTGCCGTGGGTGTCGTTGGGCGGGAGCAGAACCATTTCTGCCTCAGGTTCGACTCTTGATCAACTCGCCATCCACTTAAGGCACTTCAGTGGACGTCACAACAAAAGGCGACCACCAGCATCCGCGCCAGGCTGCTGAGGATTCTGGTCCTCGCCCTCGCGGCCACCGAATAGATCTCCGCCTACCGCAACGCCTCCGCGACCGCCGACAACGCGCGCCTGGAGATCACCCTCCAGGGGCTTGTGCACGAGCTGCAGAAGGAGCGCGGGCTCACCACCGGATCGTGGGCGGAGCCCGGCAGTTCAGCGCCAAGCTGCCCACGCAGCGCAAGGTGATCGACACCGCGCGCCAGCAGCTGGACGTGGCCCTGAAGGGGACGCGGTCGCCGTCTCCTCCGACGGACTGCTGATCGCCGTGTCGGACGGGCTCGGGCGGACCGAGGCCGAACATCTCGCGGCGATCGTCTCGGGGTTGAGCAGCCTGACCCGCAGCGCGTCCAAGCGGTACAGCTTCGACGGGGTCAAGCTGATCACGATTGAGATGGGCCGGGGCTTCCTGCTCGTCTCGGCGACCCGGGACGGCAGCTGTCTCGGTGTCCTCGCCGACAGCAGCGGTGAACTGGGCCTCGTCGGCTACGAGATGGCGGTGCTCGCGGAGCGGGCGGGTGATCTGCTCACCCCGATGCTCATCGCCGATCTGCGGCAGGCGTTGCCACGGTGAACGGTGAACAGCCCAGAGACGTAGAACCTGACGAGGACGCGACGTTCGTCCGGCCGTTCATCATCACCGGCGGCCGGTCCGAGCCCCTCCAGGCCGATCTGCGGCTGGAGACGCTGGTCGTCGCCGTCGGCGTGCCGGATCCGTCGCTCGCTTTCGAGCGGCGCCACATCGTCGCGGTGTGCGAGCGGCCGACGACCGTCGCCGAGGTGGCGCACCGGGTCGGTGTGCCTCTCGGAGTGGCGAAAGTGCTGATCTCCGACCTCGTCGTCGCCGGGCAACTCGCCTGCCGGCAACCCGCGGAGCTGCCGCTCCCGATGCTCGAAAGGATCAGGGACCATGTCCGGGCGCTCTGACAAGATCGTGCCGCTGGCCGTGAAGATCGTGGTCAGCGGCGGCCTCGGGGTCGGCAAGACCACGTTCATCGGGGCCATTTCGGAGATCGAACCCCTCGACACCGAGGCGGCGATGACCCAAGTCTCCGTGGGCGTCGACTCGTTGGTGGGGGTCGAGGCGAAGACCACCACGACCGTCGCCCTCGACTTCGGGCGGATCACGCTCGATCCGACGATGACGCTGTATCTGTTCGGGACGCCCGGGCAGGACCGGTTCTCGTTCCTCTGGGACGACCTGGTGGAGGGCGCGCTCGGCACGGTGGTCCTCATGGACACCCGGCGGATCGAGGACTGCTTCCCGGCGGTCGACTACTTCGAGTCGCAGGGCGCGCCGTTCGTCCTCGCCGTGAACCGCTTCGACGGCGCCGACCGGTTCGACGTCGAGGAGGTCCGGGAGGCGCTGGGGCTGAGCGCGGACGTGCCCGTGCTGGAGTGCGACGCGCGGAGCCGGGACTCCGTACGGGATGTGCTCGGTGCGCTGATGGACCGGGTGATCGGGGTCCGGGCGACACCGCGACGGCGTACGGCCGCTCTGATGCGGTAGGCCTGGCGGAGGAAGTGCGGACTGAACCCGAGGGGAGGGGTGTGTGAAGGCAGAACGGGTGGAGAGGGAGAACACGTGAGGCGCACGGTCAGAGGGAGATTCAGGCGACCGGGACGCGCAGTGGGTCAGCTCAACAGGAAGAGGACCACACTCGACCGAGGTCGATGTGGGAGCGCTTGACCAGCCACTGCTGCGGATGCATGGACCAAGTGGAACAGGCATCCGGTGGGGCGTCAACCGAGATGAGACGTACTGCTCACAGTGTGGACTTCCTTGACACTGAGGGGAAACGGCGCCGTACAGTCGGTGGACGGTCCTGCTGAGGGGCTCGGCCGTACGGTGCCGCGAGGCGCCCTGTGTGAAGGCATTCGCCCGTGTTGCTCACGTCACGGAGTCTTCGCATGTCTTCCGACATTCTCACCCCCGTATTCGCCGCCCCGAGCACAAAGCCCTCACTCGTGATCGTCGGGGCCGGGCCGCGGGGGACCGGTCTCATCGAGCGCATCGCGGCCAACGCGGCCGAGCTGTACGCCGATCCGGGCGCCGAGGGTTTCGACATCCACCTCGTCGACCCCCATCAGCCGGGCGCCGGACGCATCTGGCGCGCGGCCCAGTCGCCGCTGCTGTGGATGAACTCGCACGCCGAGGACGTCACCATGTTCACCGACGAGACGGTGGTCATGGACGGCCCGGTACGCCCCGGCCCCACGCTGCACGAATGGGCGGACATCGAGGGCTCCACCTTCGCCGACCGGCAGCTCCAGGGCGCCTATCTGCGCTGGGTGCACGAACAGGCCGTGGTCGCGCTGCCGCCGGGCGTCACCGTCCACCACCATCCGCAGCGGGCCCTTCGGGTGAGCGGTCCGCGCGAGGGCCGCCAGCAGGTGTGGCTGGAGGGCCGCCCGCGCCCGCTCCTCGCCGACCTCGTCGTCCTCGCGATCGGCCACCTCGACGCCGAACTCGACGACGAACAGCGCGAGTTGGCGGCCTACGCCCGCGCCCACGACCTGGTCCACCTGCCGCCCGACTTCACCGCCGACAGCGACCTGACCTCCCTCGCGCCCGGCGAACCCGTCATCGTCCGCGGCTTCGGGCTCGCCTTCGTCGACCTGATGGTGCTGCTCACCGAGGGGCGGGGCGGGCGCCACGACGGTGACACCTATGTCCCCTCGGGGCAGGAGCCGGTCCTGTACGTCGGGTCGCGGCGCGGAGTGCCGTACCACTCGAAGATCGGCTACGAGTGGACCGGTGAACGGCCGCCGCTGCCACGGTTCTTCGGGCCCGCCGAGGTCGACGCGATACTCGCGCGGCCGGAGGGCTTCGACTTCCGGCGGGACGTATGGCCGCTGATCGAGAAGGAGTTGGGGTTCGCGCACTACCACCGGCTGTTCGGTGTGCACCCCGAGCGGACGGCGATCGCCTGGGCCGACTTCGAGGAGAAGTACGCGGCCGGGGAGGCGGCGGAGCGCGAGGCGCTCGTGGCGTCCGCCGTGCCCGACCCCGCCGACCGGCTCGACCTCGCGGCACTCGACCGCCCGCTGGACGGAGTGCGGTATCCGTCGCAGGAGGCTTTCCAGGAGGGCCTGCGGGCGTATGTCGAGGCCGATCTGAGCCGCCGTCATGATCCCTCCAACAGCCCCGACCTGGCCGTCTTCCTCGGACTGCTCTCCGTCTACGTGCAGTTGATCCGGCTCGGTGACATCGGCCCCTGGTGGCACGGCTTCTTCAGCTATCTCGCCTCCGGGCCGCCCGGACCCCGGCTGCGCCAACTGCTCGCGCTGTCCCGGGCCGGCATCGTGCGGTTCGTCGGCGCGGACATGGCCGTGACCGCCGAGGACGGGGTGTTCCGGGCGTCCAGTCCGACCGTGCCGGGCGTCACCGTCGAGGCGCGGGCGCTCGTCGAGGCACGGCTGCCCGAGCCGACCGTCG
>NZ_JAWOAI010000676.1:0-4455 GCF_033194735.1 Streptomyces sp. W16 | reverse complement strand
CGCGGCGCGCCTCGAAGCCGCGCGCGACGGCCCGCACGATCTCCAGGCCGTGCTGGCCCACCCGTTGGGCGTCGGCGGCACGGGCGACCGGCAGCACCGGGTCGGAGTCCCACACCTCCACCTCGACCAGGGCATCGACGATCCGCAGATCCATCAACACCGGGCCGGGCGCGTACTTGCGGGCATTGGTGACCAGTTCGCTGACCACCAACTGCGTGAGATCCATGGCGCGGGCCGACACCGGCAACCCGTACTCGGCCCGTGCCCGGATGAGGAACATCGCGGCCAGCCGCCGGGCCTCGGCGATGCACGAGCCGTCCCCGTCCAATGCCACGGTGGACCGTATGGGCTGAGTCCGGGCCCTGGCCTGCGGCGCTGTGTCGTCGTCCTCCGAAGAGTCTGGTTCCATCCGGATCATTTCACCGCCTTCCGCGTGCCCCGCGCATACCCCGTGGGGCAACACCCACTCCGTCAATATCTGTCGGCTCCACCGGACGCGGGCATCAACCGTACGATGCGGGGCAGCAATTCGGATGAAAGTCCTGATCCACAGCGCTCACCGACTCATGTACGAGGACAGATGGTGGACATCGAACAGCCGGGGCAGCCAGGGCAGTTGTCGGTCAGGACCGACGTCGTCGACGGCACCGTCGTCGTGGCCCTGGCCGGAGAGATCGACCACCAGACAGCCGGCTCGCTGAGGGACGCGCTGGACCTGCCGGACGGGGTCGCACCGCACGTCGTCCTCGACCTTCGCCAGGTCACCTTCATGGACTCCAGCGGCATCAACGTCCTCCTCGCCGTCCACCACGCGCTGGCCCAGGCGGACGGCTGGCTGCGACTGGCCGGGACCACCCTTCCCGTGCTGCGCGTCATCCAACTCGTCGGCATCGACGGAGTCATCGACTGCTACCCGACGGTCCAACAAGCCCTCGCCCACTGACCGTTGGGCTGGTTTCGCGCGCTTTCCGCAGATGGGCCATTAAATTCGTTGTCCTGTCGGCGGAGGGCGGTGACAGACATCCGGCGTGACGAAGACTCTCGAATTCCCGGCCCTCTGCGACTGATCGACGAACGGTCAGTCGCGTTCCGGGCCGCGGTCGCCGCCGCGCCCGACCTCGACGCGCGGGTGCCGACCTGCCCCGACTGGACACTGCTCGACCTGGTGCATCACCTGGGCACCGTGCACCGCCGCTGGGCCGCCGTCGTCGCCGTGGGGCCCGCCGACAGTCGAGCGACCACCGCCGCCTCGGAAGCACCCCGCGAGCGGGAGGCCCTGCTCGCCTGGTCGGCCGAGTCCACGCAGCAACTGCTGGGCGCACTGCGGGAGTTCGGCCCGGATCGTGGCTGCTGGACGTGGTGGGGCGACTCGCAGTCCCCGCAGACCTCCGGTGCCGTCGCCCGGCACCAGGTCCAGGAGGTCACGGTGCACACCTACGACGCCCAGATCACCCTGGGCGATCCGCGGCCGCTGCCGGAGGAGGCGGCACTGGACGGTGTCGAGGAGTCCCTGGTCACCTGCTGCGCGACGACGAGCGCCTGGCCGCACGAGCCCGCCGTTGTCGACTACCACGCCGCCGAGGGCCGATCCTGGCGCGTCGAGCTCTCCGCCGCCGGCGCGCGGTCCACCCGCCTCTCCGCAACCACCGCCGGCGAGAGCCCGGCCGACGCCTCCGCCCGGGCCACGGCCGGTGAACTGGTCCTCTTCCTTTACAGCCGCGTTCCGGTCGACTCCGTGAAACTGGAAGGCGACCGACGACTCTTCGACCAGCTCTTCGCCTGGGACCCGGGGGCATAGCGGAACGCCATTGTGCCCCCGGATACCGGATCAGCTCGGCTAGGGTGACCGCGGAGGTGGTCAAGTGGCCGACAGCACAGGGGAGTTGAGCCAGGTGCCGGAGTCCACGACCGTGGTGGTGATCGGCGCGGGCCCGGCCGGTCTGACCGTCGCGAACCTGTTGCAGCGCAGCGGCGTCGACTGCGTCGTCCTGGAGCGCCGGACCCGCGAGTACGTGGCACAGCGCCAGCGAGCAGGCATCGTCGAGACCCGCGCCGTGCGCATGTTCGACTCCTGGGGACTGGCCGACCGCGTCCTGGGCGGAGTCCCGCACAAGGGCATCCTGGAGCTCCGGGTCGACGGCGAACCCCATCTGGTGTCGGACTACGACGGCTCCGAAGGACCGACCGCCCGCCTCTGCCCCCAGCAGATGCTGGTCCAGAAACTCACCGCCGAGTACCTCGCGAACGGCGGTGACCTGCGCTTCGAGGCCGCCGACGTCTCCCTGCACGACCTGACCGGCGAGCACCCGACCGTCCGCTACCGCACCACGGACGGCACCCTCCACACCCTCACCTGCGCCTTCGTCGCGGGCTGCGACGGCGACCACGGCATCAGCCGCACCTCCGTCCCCGACGGGACCCTCACGCCGTACGCCTTCGATCACGGCATCGGCTGGCTGACGGTCCTGGCCGACGCCCCGCCCCCGGCCCACCCGCTGCTGGCCGTCAGCCCGCAGGGCTTCGCCGCACACTTCCCGCGCGGCCCGTACACCAGCCGCTACTACCTCCAGTGCCCGCCCGACGACCACCCCGAGGCCTGGCCCGACGACCGGGTCTGGGACGCCCTGCGCACCCGGCTCGGCGACCCGGCCCTCGTCCCCGGCCCGATCACCGACCGCGAGATCTTCCGGCTCCGCAGCCTGGTCCACGACCCGATGCAGTACGGCCGTCTCTTCCTCGTCGGTGACGCGGCGCACATCGTCTCGCCGATGGGCGGCAAGGGGATGAACCTCGCGCTGTACGACGCCGATCTCTTCGCCCGAGCCGTACGGGACTCCGTCCACGACCACGACGACACGGGCCTGCGTACCTACTCGGCGCGTTGTCTGCGCCGCGTCTGGAGCGACCAGGAGTTCTCCCACTGGATGACCGGCATGCTCCACGACGCCGGCGACGCCACCGGCTCCGGTCCTTTCCGTCGCGGTCTGGCCCGTGCCCGACTCGACCGGCTCTTCACGGCCCCCGGCGCGGCCCGCGCCTTCTCCGAACTCATGACGGGGCTGGAGTTCGGAGAAAGCGCGGGGCCGCCGCGTTGAGGTCACCGACGACGCAGATGCCGTACGAAGAACCGCGCCGCGCTGTCCGCCTCGAACCTGGGCAGCTCCTTGTGCGCGCCCGAGTTGACGTGCAGTGACTTCTCCTTCGAGGCGAAGGCGTCGAACAGCGCGAGACCGGACGGGCGCGGGATGTGCTCGTCGTCCCACTGGAGAGCGAACTCGATCGGAACGGTGATGCGCCGCGCCGCCTCGGCGAGGGCCTCGTCGTACCAGAAGAGGCCGAACACCGCGGCGGTGATCCGGGGTTCGACCGCCGTCAGCGGCACCCCGATCGCGGTGCCCATGTTCAGGCCGTAGTAGCCGACGGGTCCCTCGGTACCGATTTCCGGCAGTTCCTGGAGGGCGTCCAGCGCCGCCCGCCACTCCGGTACGGCACGCTCCGCGAGGTGACCGTTGTAGCGGACGACGATCTCACCGACCGGTTCGCCGGCCGCCATCGCCCGCTGCATGGCGTCGATCTCCCGCTCGTCGTGCGCCGTACGCGGTCGGCCGCCGTGGCCGGGTGCGTCGATGACGGCGACGTGGAAACCGGCGTGGGCCACGAGGAGTTGGGCTCGGCCCGTCATGGCGGGAGACTTCCGGTGGTTGCCGCCGCCGTGCCCCATCAGGACCAGGGGCGCGCGGTCGGCGCCGGATACGGGCGACCAGAGGGCCCCGGTGACCTCACCCAAGGTGAAGTCGTGCTGGATGACGCCGTTCGACGTCGTCTCGGCGGTGAAGTGGAAGTGCGTTGAGTTCATGGGGTGTTGCCTTTCGGGATCGCCTTGTCGTGCGGCGCTCCCGACGACCTCTAGGTCGCTGGCCCAACCGTGGAGAAGAGGGGGAGCACCCACCTGGATACTGCGTTCATGGGTCTCACCTCCTCGCGTGCGTTCACGGCCTACGGCAAGTTAGCAGCCCGCTCGTGAGCGCGGCCAACGCTTTATCGCCCGCGGGCCGCCGCCGTACTGCCGTATGCGCGCACATCTAATGCTCTTGACATCTTCCGGGACCGGCGACGTAGGTTGAGGCGATCGCTCCCGGACGGGTGGAGGCCTTATGCGTGTACGCGACGCCGCACCCCACGGTGCCGGTCCGGGCGCGCGGCTGATCATCCGGCGGCATGTCGACTACTGCCGTACCGCCTCCGCCGTCTGTCCTTCCGTACGCCCCTGACCCACGTCGGCCCCCTGGGCCGTCCGTCTCGACGCGTTCTCGGAAGGAACCCCCATGTCCGGCTCCGCTCTGCGGCTCGCCCTGGAAATCGACGGCGACGGCGCCCATCCCGCGGCCTGGCGCCGCGCCGCCCACTCGCCCGACCACCTGCTGAGCCCGCGCCGGGTGGCCCGGGTCGCCGCCG
>NZ_JAWOAI010000675.1:0-4456 GCF_033194735.1 Streptomyces sp. W16 | reverse complement strand
CCGGTGCTGCTGCGCGCGGACCCGGCCGCGGGCACGGTCCCCCGGCCGCGTCTGCTGCTGGCGGACTGGCCCTACGGCCGGTCCCGGCCGCGCGCCTACTGGCTGACGAACCTCCCGGCCCGCCGCCTGGCGGAGATCGTGCCGCTGGCGCAGTTGCGGCGGTTCGCGGAGGGGGCGCTCGGCCGGATGCACGAGGAGTTCGGGCTCGGCGACTTCGAGGGCCGCTCCTTCCGGGGCTGGCACCATCATGTGACGCTGGCCTCGGCCGCGCTCGGCTACGACATGGTGCGCCAGCAGGCGGACGAGAGAGCCCTGAGCCGTCCGCGTGCCTGAACCTGCCGGTCACAGCGGCCCCGTACGGAATCGTCCGTACGGGGCCGCCGTACGCTCACTTCTGCCAGCCGACCCGGCTGAAGTCGACGTCGCCGAGCCCCGGCACCCCGTAGTTGGCGAGGCCCTTGCGCACGGCGAGGATCTGGGGGCGCTGGTAGAGCTCGATGTCGTGGCCGAGCCGCCAGATCTCGGCGTCCGCCCGGTCGTAGAGCTGCTGGGCGGTCCGTTCGTCGAGGGCGCCGACGGCCTGGCCGAGGAGCTGGTCCACCCGGGCCGATCCGACCCCGCCGTAGTTCTGGAAGGGCTGTCCCGTCTCGGGGCGGCGGTAGATGGCGTAGGCCGAGCTCGGGTACGTCAGGCCGGTGAACCGGAAGATGGCGAGGTCGAAGTTGCCCTTCTCCAGGTACTGCGGTGCGTAGGCGGACGCGGGCACCTTCTGGATGTCGACCCGGACGCCGGCCTGGGCCAGCATGTGCTGGACGAGCTGGGCCAGGTCCTCGCCGAGCCGGTTGGTGCCCTCGCTGAGCACGAAGCGGAGGGTGAGGCTGGTGCCGTTCTTGACGCGGGTCTTTCCGGCGCCGGGACTCTTCCAGCCCGCGGCGTCCAGGGCCTGTTGGGCGGCCTTGAGGTCGTAGGTGCCGTAGGGCCGGGAGTTGTCGGTGTAGCCGGGCTGGTTGGTCATGAAGAAGTGGTTGCCGAGCAACGGCACCTTCACCGGGAGGCCTTCGGCCGCGACGTCGGCCAACGCGGTGCGGTCGACGGCCTGTTGGACGGCGTTGCGTACGGCCCGGTCGGCGAGCGGGCCGCCCGCGCCGTTGAGGGTGATGTGCACCTCGTCCCAGGCGGAGCCGATGCGGATCTCGCTGTCGCGGGCGCTCTTCAGCTGGGCGTAGGCCTCGCTGGTGGCGGCGTTGACCGCGTCGACCTCGCCGTTCAGGAAGGCCTGGAGGGCGGCGTCGGCGTCGAGGACGCGGAAGACGATCCGGTCGAGCCGGGGTTCGGTGCCCCACCAGCGGGGGTCGGGTACGAAGGTGAGGGTCTGCGCGGTCCTGTCGACCTTCGCGAGCTTGAACGGGCCCGCGCTGATGGGCAGTTGACCCTGCCAGCCGGAGTTGAAGCGCTGCGGGGTGTCATAGGCGGCGGCCGGGAAGAGCGGGGTGAACAGCCTGCGCCAGTCGGCGTACGGCTGCTTGAAGGTGACGCGCACCTCGTGCGCGCCGGCACCCTGGCGTACGTCGGCGATACGGTCGTAGCCGCTGGTGTCGGCGACCAGGTAGCGCTGGTCGGCGCCGCCGAGCGCGTGCCACTGGGCGGCGAAGTCCCGCCAGCTCAGGGCCTTTCCGTCGGACCAGCGGGCCTTCGGGTTGAGCCGGTAGGTGACAACCTGGGGCGAGGTGCCGGTGACGGACGCGGAGAGCAGGTACTCCGGGACCGCGTGCGGTTCGCCCTTGGCGTCGCGGACGAAGAGCCGCGGCTCGGTCATGCTGTCGACGGTCCACACGTCGTCCAGGGCGCCGTCGACATGGTCGAAGTTGAACTGCGTGATCATCTGCGCCATCGGCAGGGTCAGCGTGCCGCCCGAGCGGAGAGCGTCCGAGGGCTGGGCGTTGATGTCGTAGGTGCCGTAGGTCGGCAGCGCCGGACGGCGGGCGGTGCCGGGGGAACCGGAGCAGCCGGCCATGGCGAGGAGCACGAGCGTGCACATCAGCGAGCGCGCGAGCCGGCCCCGTAATCGCTCCACCCTGCGGCCCTCCCAGTACGGACGAACCGTCAACTGCCCGAACTGTCCTGCGCATTGCGGAGCCGGAGCTTAACATCACGATGTGTCACCCATATGAAGCGGAACGAGGGCCCATGCTCTCCCTGGTCGTCAGGCGCCTGGTCCACTGCACGATCCTCTTCCTCACCTCCGTCGTCCTCACCTACGCACTCGCCTCGACCGCGCTCGATCCGCGCGCCTACTTCGAGGGCCGTCAGCCGCCCCCGCCCGCCCGGGTCGTCGACGCGGAGCTGGCCCGGCTGGGCATGGACGACCGCGCCCCGCTGCCGGAGCGCTTCGCGCACTGGGCGGGACGGACCGTCCACGGCGACCTCGGCCTGACCATCGACGGGGAGTCCGTGAACGCCGAGTTCGGCCGCAGGGTCGGGGTGTCGGTGCGGCTGCTGCTGGTGGGCACCGTGGTGGGTACGGCGGTGGGGGTACTGGCCGGGGTGTGGGCGGCGGTCCGCCACCGCCGGCCGGGCGACCGGATCCTGACGGTGTTCTCGTTCGCGGTGCTGTGTGTGCCCACGTTCGTGCTGGCGCTGCTACTGAAGACCGGGGCCCTGGCGGTCAACCGGGCCGCCGGGAGCCAGGTCGTCCTCTACACGGGCGAGCACACACCGGGACTGCAGGGCGACTGGACCGTCCAACTGCGGGACACGGCAGCCCACTTGCTGCTTCCGGCGATCTGTGTGGCGATCCCCGCGATCGCCTCCTACAGCCGCTACCAGCGCGCCGCCACCCTCGACGTGCTGGGCGCCGACCATCTGCGCACCGCCCGGGCGAAGGGGCTCACACCGGGCCGTGCGCTGCTGCGGCACGGGCTGCGGATCTCGCTCGTCCCGGTGTCGGTGTTCTTCTCCTTCGGGATGCTGACCCTGTTCACCGGGGCCGTGTTCACCGAGGCGGTCTTCGGCTGGCCCGGCATGGGCAGTTGGCTCGTCGACTCGGTGCAGAAGGGCGATGTGAACTCGGTGGTGGCCGTCAACATCTTCGCCGCCGCCGTCGTCCTGCTCGCCGGGCTGCTCGCCGACGTCCTGCACGCGCTGCTCGATCCCCGGGTACGGCAGCCATGAGGGCCGGCGGACGGGGGCGCGCGGTACTGCGCCGGACGGTACGGCGGCCGGGGGCACTGTGCGGGCTCGCGGTCCTGCTGGTCCTGTTCGCCCTGGCGTTCCTGGGGCCGTACATCAGCCCGTGGACACACACGGACGTCGACTACACGGCGCTGCGGCACCCGCCGGACACGCGGCACTGGATGGGCACCAACCGGATCGGGCAGGACGTCTTCGCCCAGGTGGTGCGGGGACTGCAGAAGTCGCTGCTGATCGGGCTCCTCGTCGCGGTGTTCTCGACCGGGCTCGCCGCGGTGGTGGGCGCGTGCGCGGGCTACTTCGGCGGCTGGACGGACCGGGTGCTGATGTTCGTCGTCGATCTCATGCTCGTCCTCCCCGCCTTTCTCGTGCTGTCCGTGGCGGCGCCCCGGCTGCGCGACCGGAGCTGGATCGCGCTGGTCGGGCTGCTGGCGCTGCTGGGGTGGATGGTCACCGCGCGGGCGGTGCGCGGGATGACACGGTCTCTGAAAGAGCGTCAGTTCGTGGTGGTGGCACGGCTGATGGGGGTCTCGCCGGTACGGATCCTGTGGCGGCACGTGCTGCCGCACACGGCGTCGTTCCTCATCACGGACGCGACGCTGGCCGTGGGCGCGGCGGTGATCAGCGAGACCGGACTGTCGTACTTCGGTCTGGGAGTGCAGCCCCCGGACGTGTCCCTCGGCACGCTGATCGCGGACGCGACGGACGTGGCGCTGGTGTATCCGTGGATGTTCTTCTTCCCCACCGGGCTGCTGATCGCGTTCGTGCTGGCGGTGAATCTCGTCGGTGGTGCCCTGCGGGACGCGCTGGATCCGACGACGGCGGACGCGGTCGTGCCGTCCCGTACCGCCGTGTCTGAGGTGTCCGGGTGAACGCCGTCCTGGAGGTTCGTGGCCTGACAGTCGCCGTCGACGCGGGGCGACGGCCGCCGGTGCCCGTGGTGCGCGGCGTCGATCTCACCCTCCGGCGCGGTGAAGTGCTGGGCCTGGTGGGCGAGTCGGGGACCGGCAAGACCCTCACCGCACTCTCCCTCATGGGGCTCGCACCGCCGGGCGCCCGGGTGGGCGGGTCGGTACGGCTGCTCGGCGAGGAGCTACTGGCGTTGCCGGAGCGGGAGTTGGCGCGGGTACGCGGGCGCCGGATCGCCATGGTCTTCCAGGACCCGCTGCACGCCTTCACCCCGGTGCGGCGGGTCGGCGACCAGCTCGCGGAGGCGGTACGCATCCACCAACGGCCGCGCCCGCGCCGGGAGTCGGCGCTGCGGCAG
>NZ_JAWOAI010000674.1:0-4484 GCF_033194735.1 Streptomyces sp. W16 | reverse complement strand
GCTCCCCGGCCGCCGCCTGGGACAGCGTGGTCGCCGAGAAGCCCGCCGCCCTCGCCATCGTCCGGTACGAGGGTCCCCCCGCGGCGAGCCGCAGTTCCCGCAACGCGTGCGCGAGCCCCTGCACGGCACCGGCCTCCGGGTCGACCGGCCGCTCGGGACGCCCCATGCGCGTACCTCCATGCACCTCACGAAAGCGACATCTGGAGCGATGACCATACGGATGGACAGGAAACGGCGGGGTTGCCCCGAGGTGACGGCTGGGTGACACCGGTGGCCGCACCGAGGGCTCCCCCGTCCCGCCGGGGCTCCCGTACACACATCCGACCCGAATACGCTGCCCCCGTGACCCTTTCCCCCGCCGCGCGCACCGCACTGGACCTCACCGCCGACCTCCCGGTCCCCGGCCTGGAGGACTTCTACCGGGACCTGCACCGCCACCCCGAGTTGTCCGGCCGCGAGCACCGCACGGCCGGCAAGCTCGCCGAACGCCTCACCAAGGCGGGCTACGACACCGTCGAGGGCATCGGCGGCACCGGCATCGCCGCGGTGCTGCGCAACGGCGACGGCCCGACCGTGCTGCTGCGCGCCGACATGGACGCGCTGCCGGTGCAGGAGGAGACCGGGCTGCCGTACGAGTCCTCGGTACTCGGTGTGATGCACGCCTGCGGGCACGACCTGCATGTGACCTGGCTGGCGGGCGCCGCCGAGGCGCTGGCCGCCGGGCGGGACACCTGGTCGGGGACGCTGGTGCTGGTGGGGCAGCCCGCGGAGGAGACGGGTTCGGGCGCGGCGGCGATGGTGGCCGACGGTCTGTACGAGCGTGTCCCGCGCCCGGACGTCCTGCTCGCCCAGCACGCGGCACCGGGTCCCGCCGGGTTCTACCCGCACGTGCCCGGCCTGATCATGTCGGCCTCGACGGACATCGACATCGTCGTCCACGGACTCGGCGGCCACGGCTCCCGTCCCGAGGCGACGGTCGACCCGGTCGTCACGGCCGCCTACCTGGTCACCCGCCTGCAGACGGTCGTGTCCCGGGAGATCGCCGCCCGTGACTCCGCCGTCCTGACCGTGGGCCGTATCGAGGCCGGCACCCGGCACAACATCATCCCGACCGAGGCCCGGATCTCCCTCAACCTGCGCACCCAGTCCGACGACGTGCGGGAGCGGATGATCGCCGCGATCCGCCGTATCGCGTCCGGCGAATGCCTCGCCGCGGGCTGCCCGCGCGAGCCCGAGGTGACCATCGGCACCAGCCTTCCCACGATGGTCAACGACGCGGACACCGACCGCCGGATCGGCGCCGTGCACAGCGAGGTCCTCGGCGCGGGCACGGTCTTCGACCCCGGCCCGGCCACGGGCAGCGAGGACTTCCCGCGCCTGGTCCCGGACGGGGTGCCGTACTCCTACTGGTTCGTGACGAGCACTCCGGCGGACGTGTGGGACGCGGCTCCCGGCACGGACCTGATGGAGAAGTTCCACGCCGTCCCCAGCAACCACAGCCCGAACTTCGCACCCGACCTGGTGACGGTCGTGCCGGGGGTACGGACCCTGGTGTCGGGCGCGTTGGAGATCCTGACGGTGAACTAGCTGAACTGGACACAGTCCGCCGGGGTGGCTCCGCGTCAGGCGATGACCGCGTAGCCGTCGACCTCTATGAGCCACTCCGGAAGGCCGAGCGCCTCGACGCCGAGGTACGTGCTGGCCGGCACCGGCCACTCGCCGTCGAAGGCCTTGCTGCCGGCCGTGAAGACCGTGTCGATCATCTCGGGGCGGTGGCCCACGACGTGGATCGTCATCTTGATCAGGTCCGCCGGGGTGGCGCCGGCCGCTTCGAGCGCGGCCCTGAGGTTGCGGAAGACCTGCTCGGCCTGGGCCGCGAAGTCGCCGGGGCCGACGAGCTGTCCGTCAGCGTCGATGGCGACCTGGCCGGCGATGGCCACGAACCGGGTGCCGGTCGCGGCGACGACCTGCGTGTAGAGGTTCATGACGGGCGGGGCGAGCGTCGGGGGGTTGATCATTTCCGCGGACATGTGCACTCCCAAGGGCGTTGTGGAGAGGGTGAGTTGGGCCGGGCAAGGGTGTTGTGGAGAGGGGTGGGCCGGGTCGGGCCCTGGCCGGGCCGGGCAGGCCAGCCTGTGGCTGGGGCCTGTCCGGGGGATCAGGTCGCGGGAGACCGGCGGGGATTGATCAGCACCGGTGAGCGGGGTGAGGCGGGCGGGCCGGATCCCGCGTCTGCGACAGGGGCCGCCGGACAAGCCCCAGGGGACTGCGGCAGGCCGGGCGTAGCGGACGGGACGGTTACCGGTCGGTCCCGGTCCCGGTGAGGCCGGCCCGGTCGAGGGCCCCGCGGGTGACGGCCGCGAGCTTTTCGGGGTCGTCCTCCTCGGTCGCCCAGGCCACATGCCCGTCGGGCCGGATCAGCGCGGCGCTGACGTACGCCCAGAACGTGGGACGGTGACCGTGATGCCGGCGAGCCGCAGCTCCGCGGCCAGCCAGAGCCCGACCGGACCTGCTCCCGCGATGACGACCTGCTGGTTATTGGTCATGGTCACTGGTGGCTCCGATGCCGTGGGCGAACGCGGTCGTCCAGGCCGCTACGGCCCGGCGGCTCGCACGGATGGCGGGGGCCAGGACGTCGAACATGTGCGGTACGCCGGGCACGAGGTGGAGTTCGACGGAGTTGCCGGCCGCGCTCAGCCGGGCGGCGAACTCCAGCGCCTCGTCCCGTGCCGGATCGACCCCGTCGACCAGGATGTAGGTGGGCGGCAGGTCCCTCAGGTCCTTCGCCCGGCCCGGCACGGCGTAGTCGGCCGCCGGATCGCTCCCCTGGAGGTAGAGCTCCCAACCGGCCGCCGCCGCTTGGCGGTTGAAGAGCTTCGGATCGGTGACGGCCCGGGCCGAATCGGTCTCCAGGCGGTCGTCGAGGACCGGGTATCCGAGGTGGAGGTACCTGATGTGCGGCCCCTGCCGGTCGCGGGCGGCGAGGGCCACGGCCGCCACCAGGGCGGCGCCGGCGGAGTGCCCGCCCAGTGCCACCCTCGCTACGTCGACTCCCAGGGCGTCCGCCTCGTCGACGACCCAGCGCAGCGCGGCGTAGCAGTCGTCGAACGCGGCGGGGTAGGGATTCTCCGGGGCGAGCCGGTAGTCCGGGGCGACGACGGCGATACCCAGCTCCGCGGTCAGCCGCCGGCAGGTGGCGTCCTCCGCGTTGGGCCCGCCGAGGACGAACCCGCCCCCGTGTATCCAGACCGCCACGGGCAGCGGAGCGGCGCTCCTGGAGACGGGGGTGTAGAGCCGCAGGCTCAGCGTGTGCCCGTCCACGCCCTCCACGGGGATCTCGCGGTCCTCGACATTCACCTCGCCGTCCGACTTGCCGTCACCGCTGGCCGCGCCCAGGGCCACGCGGGCCCCCGGCACATCGGCGAACACGTCCATCTCCGGCAGCAGTTCATAGACCGGAAGGAACTCAGGATCCAGGAACACAACCCACTCCTCACCTCTTGGGCACTGACCAACGGTATCGCGCCCTTATCCACTGGACAAGAGCGTTCACTTGTATATTGCCCACCGGACAAGACGAGTCATGGAGAAAGGCACGGAGGCAGGCACCATGGGCATCAGCCGTGCGGCGGTCGTCGATGCGGCACTCGACGTGCTCGACGAGCGGGGCCTGGACAAAGTGACCATGCGCGCCGTCGCGGACAAGCTGGGCGTGCAGCACAACACCGTCCGATGGCACGCGGACAACAAGCAGCGACTGCTCGTCCTCATGTCGGACGCCATCCTCGCGGGACTGGATGTCACCACCCTCCCGCCGGGGTGGGAGGACCGCGTCCGCGCCCTCGCCCGCTGGACCCGGAAAGCCCTTCTGGCCCATCGCGACGGAGCACGCCTGCTCTCGGGACTCGCGACCACGGAGACCAACACGTACCGGTTGGGCGACACGATGATCCAGGCTCTTCTGGACGCGGGTTTCCCGCCCCGGACAGCGGCCTGGGCGAACTGGACCGTGTTCTATCTGATCCTGGGAATCACCCAGGAGCAGCAGGCCCAGTCCGCCGACGCGGCCGACCCCGTGCTGGCCTTCGACGACGACACGTTCCCGGCCCTGCGCAAAGCCGCCGCCTACGTCACCGCCGGCACCTTCGACGAGCGCTTCGAGTTCGCGCTGGACATGCAAATGACGGCTCTGCGGGTGGAGTTGGGCCGAACGGGCTCCCAGTGAGCGTTCGGTCGACCTACACGGCCTAGCCCTGTGGCTGGAGTTGGAGCAGCTGCTTGCGTACGTGGTCCAGGGCTCCCGCGCGGCGGCCCGGCACGCGTCCTCTCAACTCGGCGAGCGTGAGGCCGAGTTCACGGGCGGGTGCGGGGTCGTGGATCTGCCCCCACTGGTGATGGGCACGGTCGACCGCCGCCTCGACGGCCGGCGCACCCGGTGACTGTCCCGCCGCCAGCCGCGCGCCGGCCACCGCGAGCCAGGCCCG
>NZ_JAWOAI010000673.1:0-4499 GCF_033194735.1 Streptomyces sp. W16 | reverse complement strand
CTGTCGGCGCGGCAGGCGCGGCCGGAGCCGGGGCCGCTCGCTCCAGGAAGCGCAGCAGCTCCACCGGGAAGGGCAGCACCAGCGTCGAGTTCTTCTCGGCGGCGACCGCCACCACCGTTTGCAGCAGCCGCAGTTGGAGCGCGGCGGGCTGTTCGGACATCACCCCGGCGGCCTCGGCGAGTTTCTTCGAGGCCTGCAACTCGGCGTCCGCGTTGATGATCCGGGCCCGGCGTTCGCGGTCGGCCTCGGCCTGCCGGGCCATCGACCGCTTCATCGTCTCCGGCAGGGAGACATCCTTGATCTCGACCCGGTCGATCTGCACACCCCAGCCGACAGACGGGCTGTCGATCATCAACTCCAGGCCCTGGTTGAGCTTTTCGCGGTTGGAGAGCAGGTCGTCGAGGTCGCTCTTGCCGATGATCGACCGCAGCGAGGTCTGCGCCATCTGCGAGACGGCGAACCGGTAGTCCTCGACCTGTACCAACGCGTCCGCCGCGTCGACGACCTTGAAGTAGACGACGGCGTCCACGCGCACGGTCACGTTGTCCCGGGTGATGCCCTCCTGCGCGGGCACGGGCATCGTCACGATCTGCATGTTGACCTTGCGGAGCTTGTCCACGAACGGGACGACCATCGTGAAGCCGGCCCCGCGCACTTCGGGCCGCAGCCTGCCGAGCCGGAACACCACACCCCGTTCGTACTGTTTGACGACCCGCGCAGCCGCCATCGCGTACACCACTCCGACGGACGCGAGTGTCACTCCCGCCGTCACCAGCTCCTCGACCATCACGGCCCCCCAGGGTCCGACGTGGCGCATCAGGTGCCTTCTTCGATACCACGACGGTAACTCCGGGCGACGCACAAGAGCGAGCCCCCGCACGCCAGTTGCGTACGGGGGCTCACCCGCTGCCGGCTGCAGTCCGGAGCGGAGGAGATTCAGGCGGACGTCAGCCGACGCTCACGCCGTAGTAGCTCAGCGCCTCGGTGACCGGCTGGAAGAAGGTCGTGCCGCCGGAGGTGCAGTCGCCGCTGCCGCCCGAGGTCAGACCGTAGGCCACGGTGCCCGCGTACAGGGGACCGCCGCTGTCTCCGCCCTCGGCGCAGACGGTGGTCTGGATCATCTGGTACACGATGTCGCCGCTGCCGTAGTTGACGGTGGTGTTCAGAGCGGTGACCCGGCCGCTGTGCGTGCCGGTGGTGGAGCCACGACGGTAGACGGTCGTGCCCACGGACGGGGTGGCCGCACTGGAGATGGTCTGGCTGCCGACCGCGCTCGGGTGGGCGATCGAGGTGTTGGTGTACTTGACCAGCGCGAAGTCGTTGGTCGGGAAGCTGTAGCCCACGTTCGTGCCCAGCGTCGTGGTGTGCCCCGAGTTGGAGTACCAGGTGGAGGCGACCTCACCGCAGTGGCCGGCTGTCAGGAAGTAGTACGTGCTCCCGCTGTGCACGTTGAAGCCGAGCGAGCAGCGGTACGCGCCACCGTAGATGGCGTCGCCGCCGGTGATCAGCTTCTTGAACTGACCGGTCGTGTGCTTGATGGTGAGCGCGCCGGCGGAGCTGCCCGCCTGCGACTTGATCTTCGCGATCTCGGCCTGGGAGACCGTGCTGTCGACGGTGACGACGACACGGTTCGTCTTGCTGTCGACCGCCCAGGCGGTGCCCGGGATATCAGCCTTGAGCACGGACGAGTTGGCCGCGGAGAGCTGGGTCGCGCTGAACGTCTGGGCTTCGCTCGCGTTCGCGGTGGGGACGGCGAACGCTGCAGCGGCGACGAATCCGGTGGCCACGGCGATCAGCCCGGTCCGTCTCGCGATTCCGCTGCGGGGGGTGGTGCGCTTGATCCTCACGTTTCGTTCCCTCCTAGGGGAATTCGGGGGCCCGCGTGGGGTCGGGGCCCGTGAGGCGCAGTCAGGGTCGGGCGTCCGGTTTTCGAATACGTCGTGCCCCTGACAAGCGCTGTGGGGGAGTATTCGGCCGCCCGACCGATGGGCGCAAGGGCGCCTTTCGGCCGTACGGCCTTCAACTGGCCCACGATCTACGCGAGTTGATCTCCCGAACGCAGTGGGCCGAAACCCCGCCAACCGCAGGTCAAGGCCCTGCCTACCGAAGGGTGCGCTCCCCCGCCTCGATCGCGACGCCCAGCGTATTCCCCGGCGGCGGGAAAGGGCAGATGAAATGGTCGGCGAACGCGCACGGCGGGAGCACCGCCCGGTTGAGGTCGACCGTCGTGCGCCCCTCGGCATCGGGCGCGTCCGGATACAGGAACCGGAACCGGTAACTGCTGTCCCCGCTCGTGGAGTCGGCGAACACCGCCCACAGCCTGCCGTCCGCCTGCACGGCAACCTGGAGCGTCGACTCCCGCCCGTCCAGCCGGAAGGCGAGTTCGCCCGCGAGCGCGAGCCCGCGTTCGACACCGTCCACGGCGGGGACACGTACGGTGCGTTTCGTGTCGTACGGCGTGAAGCGCCCCGGCACCGAGAAGCGCGGATCGTAGGGCGTGGCCTCGATGCCCCGGAACGCGTGGCGCGCCGCCGAGCCGGGGTCGTAATCGCGCACGCCCCAGTTGCCCTCGCGGATCACGACGACCAGGCGGCGCCCGCCGACGGCGACGCGGGCCGTGCCCACCGGGCCGGTGTCGGCGCCGAGGCGGAGCTCGCCGGTGAAGGGTGCCCCGTCGACGGTCAGTCCCGTCCGTTCGTCCGCCGGCGCGGTGAGGACGACCGCGTCACCGTCGAGGAGCCACACCCCGGGGATGCCCGGAAGGCGCCCGTCCGGATGGTCCTCCAGCCAGTGCGTGCCGGTCAGGGCGAGGGGTCCGTAGGGGGCCGACACCGTTTCCGTGCGGTGCTCGTGCCACCGTTTCCATTCGCCGGCCGCGTCCGAGGTCATGCCGTCAGCTCCATCGTCGTGCGCTCAGTCCTGTCGTCTTGCGGTCACCCCTTCCCTGCCGGGTCGGCGAGCCCGAGATGTGAGCGCAGGGTGGCGCCCCGGTATTCCGTGCGGAACGCGCCGCGTTCCTGGAGCAGCGGCACCACCCGGTCCACGAACTCGTCGAGCCCGCCCGGCGTGAGATGCGGTACGAGGATGAAGCCGTCGGCGGCGTCCTGCCGTACGAACGTCTCCAGTTCGGCGGCGACCGCCTCCGGGGTGCCGATGAAGGACTGCCGGCCGCTCGCCTCGATCACGGTCTGCCGGATGGACAGTCCCTTCTGCCGTGACAGCGCCCGCCACTTCTCGGCCGTCGCGACGCTGTCGCCCCGCCGGGTCCGCCCCTGGGTGAGCGCCGGGTCCGGCACCGGGTCGAAGTCGGGGAACGGGCCGTCGGGGTCGTAGGAGGAGAGGTCCGTGCCCCAGATCTGCTCCACGGCGAGGATCGCGTTCTGCGGGGAGACCTGCTGACGCCGGATCTCGGCGGCCCGCTCCTGCGCCTCGGCCGCCGTGTCGCCGAGGACGACGGTGACACCGGGCATGATCCTGAGGTCGTCCGCGCTACGGCCGTACTTCGCGAGGCGTCCCTTCACATCGGCGTAGAAGGCGCGGCCGTCCTCCAGCGTGCCGTGCCTCGTGAAGATGACGTCGGCCGACCGGGCCGCGAACTCCCGCCCCTCCCCCGAGTCCCCGGCCTGGATGACGACCGGGTGGCCCTGCGGTGAGCGCGGCACGGTGAACTCGCCCGCGATGTCGAAGTGTTGACCTCGGTGGGCGAAGGGGCGAGAGATCCCGTCGGGGGTCCAGGAGTCCCACAACTCCCTTGCCACGGCGACGAATTCGGCCGCCCGCGTGTAGCGGTCCGCGCGGTCGAGGTATCCCCCGCGCCGGAAGTTCTCGCCGGTGAAGGCGTCCGAGGAGGTCACCACGTTCCAGGCGGCCCGGCCACCGCTGAGGTGGTCCAACGTGGCGAGTCTGCGGGCGAGTTCGTAGGGCTCGTTGAAGGTGGCGTTGACCGTGGCGGCCAGCCCGATCCGTTCAGTGACGGCGGCGAGCGCGTTCAGGACCGTGAGGGACTCCGGCCGGCCCACCACGTCCAAGTCGTGGATACGGCCCTTGTGTTCGCGCAGCCGCAGCCCCTCGGCGAGGAAGAAGAAGTCGAAGAGTCCGCGTTCGGCGGTGCGGGCGAGGTGCTCGAAGGACGAGAAGGCGATCTGGGACTTCGACCGCGGATCGGCCCACACGGTGGTGCTGTTGACGCCGGGGAAGTGCGCGGCCAGATGGATCTCTCTACGAGAAGTGCGCGAGCGTACGGTCATGACGCTCCCCCGGTCACGGCGTACTGGTTGGCGGGCCGGGCCAGGCCCAGGTGCTCGCGGAGCGTGCTGCCCGGGTAGAACGTGCGGAACAGGCCCCGGTGTTGGAGCAGCGCGACCGTGCCGTTGACCAGCCGTTCCAGGTCGCGGCGGGGTTCGACGGGCGTGAGGTGGAAGCCGTCGACGGTACGGTCGCCGTGCCAGGCCGCGATCAGTTCGGCGAGGTCGACCGGACCGCCCCGGTACAGCGGGCCG
>NZ_JAWOAI010000672.1:0-4501 GCF_033194735.1 Streptomyces sp. W16 | reverse complement strand
CGTACCAAGGCGTTCGCCACCGCGTTCCGCGCCCGCCACGGACACGCGCCGGGCCCCTGGGCGGCCGAGGCGTACGACGCCGTCCGGTTCGCCGCCCACGGCCTGGCCTCCGTCGGCGACGACGGCCGCACCGCCCTGCGCTCGGAACTCCTGCGCCGCCCCTGGCAGGGCATCACCCGCCTCATGAGCTTCGACGCCTCCACGCAGTTCTTCCAGGCCCGCGGCGACGGCGGAGGCTTCCTGTTCCGGGTGACCGGCGGAGCCGCCCGCTTCGTGGCGCGCTCCGCCGACATCGGCAAGAAGACGTGAGCCGTCGTGCAACTCCCTTTGAGTGCAAGGGAGTTGCACGACGGTCACGCGCCGACGTACGCCGCCAGGTGCTCCCCCGTCAGCGTCGACCGCGCGTCGACCAGGTCGGCCGGCGTCCCTTCGAAGACGACCTTTCCGCCGTCGTGGCCGGCGCCCGGGCCGAGGTCGATGATCCAGTCGGCGTGGGCCATGACGGCCTGGTGGTGTTCCACGACGATGACCGACTTCCCGGAGTCGACCAAGCGGTCCAGCAGGCCGAGCAGTTGCTCCACGTCGGCGAGGTGGAGGCCTGCGGTGGGCTCGTCGAGGACGTAGACGCCGCCCTTCTCGGACATGTGGGTGGCCAGCTTGAGGCGTTGGCGTTCGCCGCCGGAGAGGGTGGTGAGCGGCTGGCCGAGGCTGAGGTAGCCGAGGCCCACGTCGGCGAGCCTGGTCAGGATCTTGTGCGCGGCCGGTGTCGCCGCCTCGCCCGCGCCGAAGAACTCCTCGGCCTCGGTCACCGACATCGCGAGCACCTCGCTGATGTCACGCCCGCCGAAGTGGTACTCAAGGACCGACGCGTCGAACCGTTTCCCCTCGCACTCCTCGCAGGTGGTGGCCACGCCGGCCATCATCGCCAGGTCGGTGTAGATGACGCCGGCGCCGTTGCAAGTGGGGCACGCGCCCTCGGAGTTGGCGCTGAACAGGGCCGGCTTCACGCCGTTGGCCTTGGCGAAGGCCTTGCGGATGGGTTCGAGGAGTCCGGTGTACGTCGCCGGGTTGCTGCGGCGTGAGCCGCGGATGGCGCCCTGGTCGACCGACACCACGTTCTCGCCTGCCGGGATCGACCCGTGCACCAGCGAGCTCTTGCCGGAGCCCGCGACACCGGTGATGACGGCGAGGACGCCGAGCGGGATGTCGACGTCGACGTCCTGGAGGTTGTTGGTCGCGGCGCCCCGGATCTCCAGGGTGCCGGTGGCCTTGCGGGTCGACTCCTTGAGCTTGGCCCGGTCGTCGAAGTGCCGGCCGGTGATGGTGCCGCCGGTGCGCAGCCCCTCGACGGTGCCCTCGAAGCAGACGGTGCCGCCCGCCGTGCCGGCGCCCGGGCCGAGGTCGACGATGTGGTCGGCGATCGCGATGGTCTCCGGCTTGTGCTCCACGACCAGCACGGTGTTGCCCTTGTCGCGCAGCCGCAGCAGCAGGTCGTTCATGCGCTGGATGTCGTGCGGGTGCAGGCCGATGGTGGGCTCGTCGAAGACGTAGGTGACGTCGGTGAGCGAGGAACCGAGGTGGCGGATCATCTTGACGCGCTGTGCCTCGCCGCCGGACAGCGTGCCCGCCGGCCGGTTGAGCGAGAGGTAGCCGAGACCGATCTCGACGAACGAGTCGAGAGCCTGCCGCAACGCGGTGAGCAGCGGCGCGACCGACGGCTCGGCGAGGCCGCGGACCCACTCGGCCAGGTCGCTGATCTGCATCGCGCAGGCGTCCGCGATGCTGATGCCCTTGATCTTCGAGGAGCGGGCGCCCTCGTTGAGGCGGGTGCCGTCGCAGTCGGGGCAGGTGGTGAAGGTGACGGCCCGGTCCACGAACTCCCGGATGTGCGGCTGCATGCCCTCCCGGTCCTTGGCGAGCATCGACTTCTGGATGCGCGGGATCAGACCTTCGTAGGTCATGTTGATGCCCGCGATCTTCATCCGGGTCGGCTCGCGGTGGAGGAAGTCCTGAAGCTCCCGCTTCGTGAACTTGCTGATCGGCTTGTCCGGGTCGAAGAAGCCGGACTCGATGTAGAGCCGGGAGTTCCAGCCGCCGCCCGTGTAACCGGGGACGGTGATCGCGCCCTCCGCAAGGGACTTGGAGTCGTCGTAGAGCTGGGTGAGGTCGAGGTCGGTGACCGAGCCGCGGCCCTCGCAGCGCGGGCACATGCCGCCGGTGATGCTGAAGCTGCGGCGCTCCTTGACCTTCTGTCCGCCGCGTTCCATGGTGACCGCGCCCGCGCCACTGATCGAGGCGACGTTGAAGGAGAACGCCTTGGGCGAGCCGAGGTACGGCTTGCCGAGCCGGCTGAAGAGGATGCGGAGCATCGCGTTGGCGTCGGTGGCGGTGCCGACCGTGGAGCGGGGGTCGGCGCCCAGCCGCTGCTGGTCGACGATGATCGCGGTGGTCAGTCCGTCGAGGACGTCGACCTCGGGGCGGGCCAGCGTCGGCATGAAGCCCTGCACGAAGGCGCTGTACGTCTCGTTGATCAGCCGCTGCGACTCCGCGGCGATCGTGTCGAACACGAGTGAGCTCTTGCCCGAGCCGGAGACACCGGTGAACACCGTCAGCCGGCGCTTCGGGATCTCGATGCTGACGTCCTTGAGGTTGTTCTCGCGCGCCCCGTGCACGCGGATCAGGTCGTGGCTGTCGGCAGCGTGCAGCGCGGATGGCTGCGTGTCCGTCCTCGTGGCCTTGCTCATCGTGCCTTCCCTCCGTTTGTGCCGGGCCGCCGACAGTCGCTCGGCGGACGTCGCCCGGCTCGATCTAACCAAGCTTCGAGCGGTACGTCCGCTTCCGGCATCGATGCGCGGTGACGTCCTTGGCAGTCACGCTAGGGGCGGCGCGTGGACTCGCGCTTCTCGAATCCTGACCGGTCCGGTCGCCTCTCAACGTGCTGCGCACGGCGTACATGGTGCAGATGCCGGACCAGCGCGACCACGGCCAGGGCGGCGACCAGACCCGTCACACCCCGCCAGCCGAACCGGTCGTAGATCCGCACACCAACCCAGGAACCCGCGCTGCCGCCGAGGAACGCGCAGGTCATGTACGCGGTGTTGATACGGGCCCGGGCCTCGGGCCGTAGCGCGAAGATGCGGGCCTGGTTGGCGACCTGGCCGGACTGGACGGCGACGTCGAGCAGCAGCATGCCCGCGGCCAGGGTCAGCAGGCCGGTCCTGCCGCCCCCGGCGGCCGGCACGAGGAGCGCCGCCGAGGCGATGGTGCCGAGCATGGCGAGGAGGCTGACCGTGTCGGGTCCCCTGCGGTCGGCCAGCCGGCCTGCGAGGGGGGTGCTGAACATGCTGGCCGCGCCGACGAGTCCGAGGATGCCCACCGCCTGGGCGCCCATGCCGTACGTCGGTCCGGTGACGAGGAGGGTGAGCGTGGTCCAGGCGGCGCTGAAGCCGGCGAAGACGCCGGCCTGGTAGAGGCAGGAGCGGCGGAGGTCCGGTTCCGTGCGCAGCAGCCGTAGCGGGGCGGCTATCAGGGCCGGGTAGCCGTGGCGGGTGGACGGTGTGGTCAGCGGGACGGCCCGGGAGAGGACCGCTGCCAGCACCAGGACGATCACCGCCGCCACGATGTACGGCGCCCGCCAGCCGAACCGTTCGCCGAGGGTGCCGCTGAAGGTGCGGGCCAGGAGGATGCCGCCGATCAGCCCGCTGAGGAGGGTGCCGGTGACGGCTCCGCGGCGTTCGGCGGGTACGAGTCCCGCCGCCATCGGGATGATGATCTGGGGCACGACGGTCGTCACGCCGGTGACCGCGCTCGCGGCGACGAGCAGCGGGAGCGAGGGCGCGGCGCTCGCGGCGAGCAGTCCGGCGGCGGTGAGCACGAGCAGGGTGACGATCAGGGGGCGGTGCGGAAGCCGGTCGCCGAGGGGGACGAGGAGGAAGATCCCGGCCGCGTACCCGAATTGGGCCGCCGTGACGACGAGGGCGGCCGAGCCGGCGGAGACGCCCAGGTCGGCGGCGACGAGCGAGCTGATCGCCTGCGGGAAGTAGATGGTCGAGACGCCCACACCGCAGGCGAGGGACAGGACGAGGATCACCCAGCGGGGCACGGACACACCTCACGCGAGAACCGGTTTGACTGGTTCTGGTGACGGTAGCAGGAGAGCCACCCTCCCGGCACCACTTAAACCGGTTCCATGGAGGTAGGGTGAGGACGTGTCATCGACTCCCCGCTTCCGCCAGGGCGCCGGGCGCCTCTGTCTGGACTTCATCCGCACCCTGCGCCACCGTGGTTCGCCCGACGTGGTGGAGGAACTCCCCGACGCCGAGGCATTGTCGGCATGGGTGCGGCAGTGCGGCCCCTGCGAGGCAGGAGGGGACGCCGATGCGGCTCGGGCACGCGACCTGCGCGAGGCCGTGCACACGCTGATCACCGCCGCCCGGGCCGGCCGGATGCCCGACGCGCACTCGCTCGCTCTCGTCAACGAGGCCGCCGCGCACCCCGTCCC
>NZ_JAWOAI010000671.1:0-4502 GCF_033194735.1 Streptomyces sp. W16 | reverse complement strand
CGAGGTCGCGGGGATCGGGCTGGTGCTCGACCTGCGGTCCGCCGCGTACGCGGCGGCGTGGAAGCCGAAGGACGAGGTCGCGGGGCGGACGGCGACCGTACGGGTGCTGCACGCGCCGACCCGGAAGGTCGTCAGCCACTTCAACAAGGCGACGAAGGGGCGGATCGTGCGGAGCCTGTTGGCCACGTCGGGCGCGCCGGGTACGCCGGCCGAGCTGGTCGAGGCGTTGCGGGACTTGGGGTACGAGGTGGAGGCGGCGGCGCCCGGGCAGGCGGGGCGGGCCTGGTCGCTGGATGTGCTGGTGGACGAGATTCACTGAGCACCTCAGCTTTCAGGGGGAGCACGCGTTGCAGTGTGCGCAATGACCTTTGCGCGTGCTGCATCGGCTCGGCAGGATGAGGGCATGTCTTCCTCCTCGCTGCTCGATCTCGCTCCCGTCCTGCCCGTCGTCGTCATCGAGGACGCGGCCGACGCCGTACCGCTCGCGCGGGCGCTGGTCGCCGGGGGGCTGCCGGCGATCGAGGTGACGTTGCGGACGCCGGCCGCGCTGGAGGCGCTGCGGGCCATCGCGGACGAGGTGTCGGGGGCGGTGGTCGGGGTGGGGACCCTGCTGACTCCGGGGCAGGTGAAGGAGTCGGTGGCGGCGGGGGCGGGTTTTCTGGTGAGCCCCGGGTGGACGGAGCTGCTGCTGGAGGCGATGCAGGGGTCCGGAGTGCCGTTCCTGCCGGGGGTGTCGACCACGTCGGAGGTCGTGGCGCTGCTGGAGCGCGGGGTGCGGGAGATGAAGTTCTTCCCGGCTCAGGCGGCGGGCGGTACCGCGTATCTCAGGTCGCTGGCCGGGCCGTTGCCGCAGGCGCGGTTCTGCCCCACGGGTGGGATAGGGCTCGACTCCGCGCCGGAATACCTGGCGTTGCCCAACGTCGGCTGCGTGGGCGGGAGTTGGATGATCCCGGCGGACGCGGTGGCCGCGCGGGACTGGGGGCGGATCGAGGCGCTGGCCCGCGAGGCGGCGACGCTCAGCGCAGGTGGGACGTGTCGTTGAACAGCCGTACGCTCGCGTTGCCGTCCGCGTAGTACGCCACTGCGGAGAGCGATGCCGCCGAGAGTTCCATGCGGAACAGGGACTCCGGCGGGGCGCCCAGGGCGAGTTGGACGAACGTCTTGATCGGGGTGACGTGGGTGACGAGCAGGACCGTGCGGCCCGCGTAGACCGCGATCAGCTTGTCGCGGGTGGCGGCGATACGGGTTGCCGTGGCCGCGAAACTCTCGCCGCCGCCGGTGGGTTGGGCCGTCGGGTCGGCCAGCCAGGTCGTCAGGTCGTCCGGGTAGCGCTCTCTGACCTCGCCGAAGGTGAGGCCCTCCCAGGCGCCGAAGTCCGTTTCGCGCAGGCCCTCTTCGATTGTCACGTCGAGACCGAGGCGGTCCGCTACGGCTGCGGCGGTCTCGCGGGTGCGGGTGAGGGGGGACGCGATGATGTGCTGGATCGTGCCGCGGGCCGCCAACGCGGTTGCCGCGCGGGCGGCTTGGTCCTGGCCGACGGGTGAGAGGGAGGGGTTGGTGCCGCCGCTGCCGGAGAAGCGCTTCTGGGGGGTGAGGGGGGTTTCGCCATGGCGGAGGAGGACGAAGGTGGCGGGGGCGCCCATGTCTGCGGAGGCCCAACCTGCGCTGGGGGAGGCTACGTTGCGTGCGGCGCGGGTATCTGCGATGGCTTTGGCGGTAGTCACAGTTGCGGCCGGAGGGGGCTGGTCGCGCAGTTCCCCGCGCCCCTTAAAGGCCTCGCCTGAGCCTGCGTTGGAGGGCTCCGTGTGTGTCACAGCTCCGCGCCCCTTGAAGACCTCGCCTGAATCTGTGCTGCGAAGTTCTGCCGTTGAATCCGCCGCCGACCACTGCTCGCCGCGCTTCCCCGCGTCCATCGCCTCGTTGGCCAACCTGTCCGCGTGTTTGTTCTGCTCCCTCGGGATCCACTCGTACGTCACCCGGTTCGCCGGGAACACCTCGCCCGCCTCTGCCGCCAGCGGCTTCATGTCGGGGTGTTTGATCTTCCAGCGGCCCGACATCTGTTCCACGACCAGCTTGGAGTCCATGCGGACGTGGATCCGGGCGGAGGGGTCCAGGGCGTGGGCGGCGCGCAGGCCCGCTACCAGGCCTCGGTACTCGGCGACGTTGTTCGTGGCGACGCCGATGTACTCGGCCGCCTCCACCAGGGTCTCCCCCGTCGTCGCGTCGATGACCACGCTGCCGTAGCCCGCGGGTCCCGGGTTGCCCCGGGAACCGCCGTCTGCCTCGACGATGAACTCCCGCACGGCACAAGCTCCTTACAGGCCGGACTCGGACGTGCGCACCAGGATGCGGCGGCAGTTCTCGCAGCGGACCACCGTGTCGGGGGCCGCCGCGCGGACCTCGTTGAAGTCGGTGATGGCGAGCTCCTGGCGGCAGCCCTGGCAGGTGCGCTGGTAGAGCTTGGCCGCGCCGATGCCGCCCTGCTGCTGGCGCAGCTTGTCGTAGAGCTTGAGGAGGTCCGCGGGGATGGTGGCCGAGACGACCTCGCGCTCCTTCTCGGCCTTGGCCTCCTCGGCGTCGAGGGTCTCGGCGGCGGCGTCGCGGCGGGCGGTCGCGTCGTCGATCCTGCCCTGCACGGAACCGACCCGCTCGGTCAGTTCGGCGGTGCGCTCCTGCGCGGACTCACGGCGCTCCATGACCTCCAGGACGATGTCCTCCAGGTCGCCCTGGCGCTTGGCGAGGGAGACGATCTCGCGCTGGAGGTTCTCCAGGTCCTTGGGCGAGGTGACGGCACCGGAGTCGAGGCGCTGCTGGTCGCGGGTGGCGCGCTGACGCACCTGGTCCACGTCCTGCTCGGCCTTGGTCTGCTCGCGGGCGCAGTCGCTCTCCTCGGTCTGCACGGCCACGAGCAGGTCGCGCAGCTGGGTGAGGTCCTTGGTCAGCGCGTCGATCTCGGCGTGCTCGGGCAGCGAGTTGCGCTTGTGCGCGAGCTGCGACAGACGTACGTCGAGGGCCTGGACGTCGAGAAGTCGGATCTGGTCGGCGGGCGCGGCGTTCAGTTGGGGGCTCCCAGTGAGTCAGGTGTGGCGGCGGACGCCGCGTGGGCGGTCCAGGGGTCGGTGACCGTCTTGGAGACGTGGACCCGCAGGTCCCATCCCTCGCGGTCGGAGATCTCGTCGAGCTGGGCGGCGGCCAGCTCGCACCAGGGCCACTCGGTGGCCCAGTGCGCCGCGTCGAGCAGCGCGAGAGGGTTCTGGGGGTTTTGGGCGCGATCCGCAATAAATTCTGCGACCGGGTGGTGGCGGAGGTCCGCGGTGAGGAAGGCGTCCACGCCTGCCGCTCGTACGTCGTCGAAGAGGCTGTCGCCGGAGCCGCCGCTGACGGCGACCGTGCGGACCAGGGCGTCGGGGTCACCGGCGACTCGGATGCCCTGCGCGGTGGCGGGCAGGCGCTCGGCGGCGCGGGCGGCGAGTTCGCGGACGGTCAGGGGGTGGTCCAGCTCGCAGACTCGGCCGAGGCCCCGGCGGCCGTCCGGGTCGGTGGGGTCCGGTACGAGGGGTCGTACGACACGGAGGTCGAGCGCGCCCGCGAGGGCGTCGGAGACTCCCGGGTCGGCGCGGTCGGCGTTGGTGTGGGCGACGTGCAGTGCGATGTCGTGCTTGATCAGGGTGTGCACCACGCGGCCCTTGAAGGTGGAGGCCGCGACCGTGGTCGTACCGCGGAGGTAGAGGGGGTGGTGGGTGACCAGGAGGTCGGCGCCCAGCTTCACCGCCTCGTCGACGATCTCCTGGACCGGGTCGACGGCGAACAGCACGCGGGTGACGTCCTGATCCGGGTCGCCCACGACGGTGCCTACCGCGTCCCAGGACTCGGCCCGCTCGGCGGGCCACAGGTTCTCCAGCGCGGCGACGACTTCGGACAGGCGCGGTGCGGACTGACGGGATACGGGCTGACGGGGCACGGGCAAAGGCTACCTGGCCGCGCTGTGGGGCTGAACCGCTGAAGCAGCCGTAGACGGCCTACGGCCCCGTTCAGCACACCCGCCCCGGTTTCCTCAGGCGAATCGTTACTTGGCCACCCTTATGTGTGATGAGGCTGCTCATCGGTCCCACGTCCGTACGTACGAAAACTAGTTTCGTGGCCGGAGGTGACCGAACCATGACGGCCTGTGCGATCGAGCCCACGGCGGCGGACGAGGACGGGGACGAGTGCGGGGACCCGCGGACCGATGGTGCCGCGGGCACCGCGTGCGCGATCAGCGCGGACGGGGCGTACGCGGCCCGCCTCGCGCCGGCCGGCGACTGCCTGTTCCCGGAGCGGTGGACGCTGGACGGCCCCGAGCCGTACGCGGTGCCGCTGCCCGGCAACCAGCCGGAGGAGCCCGGCAGTGAGGTGCAGCCGATGGGCGACGGGCGGGTGCTCATCCGGCGGCTGGTGGACGGGCGGCACACGTTCTCGCTGCTCTACCCGACCGGCCCGGGCACCGGTGAGCTGCCGCTCGG
>NZ_JAWOAI010000670.1:0-4515 GCF_033194735.1 Streptomyces sp. W16 | reverse complement strand
GTGCGGCGGGCACGCGCGCGTGGTCCCACAGGACCGCGTCCGTCGTGCCGATCAGCTGCCAACCACCGGGCGAGGCGCGCGGATACACGCCGGTGTACGGGCCCGCCAGGCCCACGGCACCGGCGTGGGCGGCCGTGCGCGGGGTGGCCCGGCGCGGGACGTCGTAGCGGGCCGGGAGGCCGGTGAGATAGCCGAAGCCGGGGGCGAAGCCGCAGAAGGCGACGCGGAACTCGGTGGCCGCGTGGATGCGGCCCACCTCCTCCTCGGGGACGCCCCACAGGGCGGCGACGTCGGCGAGGTCCGGGCCGTCGTAGCGCACCGGGAGTTCGATCACCTCACCCGTGCGTGGGGGAGCGGGGGGCAGTTCGGAGGTGGTCAGTTCGGAGGCCAGCCGGGCCGGGTCGGCGAGGCCGTCCAGGAGGACCGTGCGGGCGGCCGGGACGATCTCGCGGACGGTGAGCGCGCCCTCCGCGCGGCGGCGCAGCAGTTCCGCGTGGACGGCCTCGGCCTCCTCCCCTGAGGCGACCTCGACGAGCAGTGCGTCGTCCCCGACACGCAGGGCCCTCATGCGAAGGCCTCCACCAGGACACCCGACTCCAGGAGCCGTTCGCGGACCCTGCGGGCCAGTTCGACCGCGCCGGGCGTGTCCCCGTGCAGGCACAGGGAGCGGGCCCGCACCTCGATGCGCGTCCCGGAGAGCGCCTCGACCGTCCCGGAGCGGGCCAGGCTGAGCGAGCGCTCCACGACGGCCTCGGGGTCGGTGATCACCGCGCCGTCCCGGCCGCGCGGCACGAGCGTGCCCTCGTCGGTGTAGGCGCGGTCCGCGAACGCCTCCGGGACGGCCGGCAGGCCCGCCTTCCCGGCCAGGTCGAGGACGACCGAGCCGGGCAGCCCGAGCACGGGCAGCGAGGCGTCGGCCAGGAGCACGCCCTCGATCACCGCGGCGGCCTGCTCCGGGTCGTGCACGACCCGGTTGTAGAGCGCGCCGTGCGGCTTGACGTAGGACACGCGCGTGCCCGCCGCCCGGGCGAACACTTCCAAGGCGCCGATCTGGTACGCCACTTCGGCCGCCAGTTCGGCGGACGGCACATCCATCGCGCGCCGTCCGAAGCCCGCCAGATCCCGGTAGGACACCTGGGCGCCGACCCGCACCCCGCGCTCGGCCGCCAGCTCGCACACCCGCCGCATGGTGACCGCGTCCCCGGCGTGGAAACCGCAGGCCACGTTGGCGCTGGTGACGACGGACAGCAGCTGTTCGTCGTCGGTGAGATGCCAGCGGCCGAAGCCCTCACCGAGGTCGGCGTTCAGATCGATCATCATCTCTCCTGGTCAGGCGACGCGGTACTGCTCGTCGCGGGCGTCGGTGACGAACATCTGGCCCGGTGCGTGGGTGAGGGCGAACGGCGGGCGGGACGCCATCACCGCGGCCTGCGGGGTCACTCCGCAGGCCCAGAACACCGGGATGTCGTCCGGCGCGGCGTCCACCGGATCACCGAAGTCCGGGCGGCCGAGGTCCTCGATGCCGAGTCCCGAGGGATCGCCGCAGTGTACGGGGCTGCCGTGCACCGCCGGGAGCAGCGCGGTCACCCGGATCGCCGTCGCCAGGTGCTCCGGCGGCACCGGGCGCATCGACACGACCATCGGGCCGTGCAGCCGCCCCGCCGGGCGGCACGGGCGGCCGGTCACGTACATCGGGACGTTGCGGCCCTGCTCGATGTGCCGGATCGGGACGCCCGCCTCGCTCAGCGACCACTCGAAAGTGAAGCTGCAGCCGATCAGGAACGACACCAGGTCGTCGCGCCAGTACGCACGTACGTCCGTCGGCTCGTCCACCAACTCGCCGTCCCGCCACACCCGGTAGCGCGGCAGATCGGTGCGCAGATCCGCGCCGTCGGCCAGCACCGTCCGCCAGGAGCCGGCGTCCGTGACGTCGAGCACCGGACACGGCTTCGGGTTGCGCTGGCAGAACAGCAGCATGTCGTACGCCCAGTCGGCGGGCACCGAGATCAGGTTGACCTGGGTGTGGCCCGCCGCGATCCCGGCCGTCGGCCCCGTCAGCCCGGCCCGGAAGCGCGCCCGGGCGGTACGCGGGCTCCACGCGTGCGCGTGCTCGTCGACGAGGGTCAGGGGACGGTCCTCCGTGCGGTTCACGCCAGTTCCTTTCCGCGGGTCTCCGGCAGTCCCAGGAGCGCCAGCGCCGCGATGCCGTAACCGATGGCCCCGAAGACGAGCGCTCCGCCCACACCCCAACTGTCGGCCAGGAAGCCGACCAGCGTCGGGAAGACGGCGCCGACCGCGCGGCCGGTGTTGTACGTGAAGCCCTGTCCCGTGCCGCGCAGCGCCGTCGGGTACAGCTCGCTCAGGTACGAGCCGAAGCCGCTGAAGATCGCCGACATGCAGAACCCGAGCGGGAAACCGAGCACCAGGAGAAGGGTGTTGGCGCCGTCGGGAATGTGTGTGTACACCAGGATGCAGATCGCCGAGAGCAGGGCGAAGAGCCAGATGTTGCGTTTGCGGCCCAGCACGTCGGTGAGGTAGCCGCCGGTCAGGTAGCCCAGGAAGGCGCCGGAGATCAGGAAGGTCAGATAGCCGCCGGTGCCGACGACCGACAGGCCGCGCTCCGTCTTGAGGTACGTCGGCACCCAGGTGGCGAGGGTGTAGTAGCCGCCCTGGACGCCTGTGGAGAGCAGGCCCGCGAAGACCGTCGTGCGCAGCAGGCCCGGGGACTCGGCCGTGGCCGGCTTGAAGATCGCCGCGAACGAACCCTTCTGGGTGTTCTGTTCGCGCACGGCCGTCGCCTCGGGGGCGTCGTGCACCCGGCGGCGCATCCAGAGCACCAGCAGCGCGGGCAGCGCGCCGGTCCAGAACATCACCCGCCAGGCCATGTCGTCGCCGAGGAAGGAGAAGACCAGCGTGTAGACGACCGCCGCCAGCGCCCAGCCCACCGCCCAGGAGCTCTGGACCGCGCCGAGCGTACGGCCGCGGTGCTTGGCGCTCGCGTACTCGGCGACCAGGATCGCGCCGACCGCCCACTCGCCGCCGAAACCGAGGCCCTGGAGGGCGCGGAACACCAGCAGGGTCTCGTAGTTGGGCGCGAAGCCGCAGGCCACCGTGAAGACGGCGTAGGTGATCACCGTGATCATCAGGGCCTTGACCCGGCCTACCCGGTCGGCGAAGACCCCTGCCACGGCGCCCCCGACCGCGGAGACGACCAGGGTGACCGTGGTGAACAGGCCGGTCTGGCCACTGTCCAGGCCGAAGTACGCGGCCAGCGCGACCATGCTCAGCGGCAGCGTGAAGTAGTCGTAGGAGTCCAGCGCGTAGCCGCCGAACGCGCCGGCGAAGGCCCGGCGGCCGTTCGGACCGAGTGCGCGCAGCCAGGCCAACGCACCGTCGTCGGCGGTCAGTTCATCCGCGTCGGGCTGCGTTCCGCTGTTCAGGGCCTGAGGTGGAGGGGTCGTGCTCATGGGCACCTCGCAGAGGGAGGACGGAGGGTGCTGGGACCGAGCCGGGCCGTGCGGAGGCCGTCGGCGCCGGGGTGAGCGGGTGACGCCGTGTCGAGAAAGGTAGAGGATCGTTGAACGATCCTTCAAGAGGCATGTTGTTTCGTTCTTGTATCTGCGGTTGAATTCCGGGCATGGCAGATCAGCTGGCGGGACTGGCCGACGACCGCGCCCTCCTGGGCCGTACGAGCACCGCCGAACGCGTCTCGGACATCCTCAGGAGCCGCATCGCCGAGGGCTATTTCCCGCCGGGGGCCCGGCTCTCGGAGGACAGCATCGGCGGGGCGCTCGGTGTGTCGCGCAACACACTCCGCGAGGCGTTCCGGCTGCTCACCCATGAGCGTCTGCTCGTCCACGAGTTGAACCGGGGCGTCTTCGTCAGGGTCCTGAGCGTCGAGGACGTCGAGGACATCTACCGCACCCGCCGCCTCGTCGAGTGCGCTGTCGTACGAGGGCTGGGCGAGCCTCCGTACGCCCTCGAACGGCTCGCCGCGGCCGTGACCGAGGGGCAGTCGGCGTCCGTCGAGGATGACTGGAAAGGAGTGGGTACGGCCAATATCCACTTCCACCGGGAACTGGTCGCCCTCGCCGGCAGCGCCCGCACCGACGAGCTGATGCGCAGCGTCTTCGCCGAACTCCGGCTCGCCTTCCACCTCGTGGACGACCCGAAGGCGCTCCACGAGCCGTACCTCCAGCGCAACCACCTGATCCTCCAGGCACTTCAGGAGGACGACGCCGCCGAGGCCGAGAGACTGCTCGCGGTCTATCTCGACGACTCGCTCGAACGGGTCGTCGAGGCGTACCGGCGGCAGGTCGGCGAGGACGGTACGCCCCTCGGCTGAACCCCCGCACGCGGCTGTGGCGGTAGTCGCTTCTGCGTCGTTTGGGTCGTTGTCAGACCGAGGACCTAGTCTGTGCAGCGTGACTTCGCCTGCATCGACGGACAGCGTTCCGCCCCAGTTCAGCGCGGGGCCGCGCCCCGCCCCGGGCCCGGCCGCCGACGAGGGACTGG
>NZ_JAWOAI010000669.1:0-4517 GCF_033194735.1 Streptomyces sp. W16 | reverse complement strand
GGCAGTGCGGACGGCGCGGGCGCGCTGGTGGCGTGCGACGCGCTGTGGGGCACCGGTGCCTCGCGGGCCGAACTGCTCGACATCTGCGCCGAGTTGGGCAGCGATGTGCCGTTCAGCCTGGTGGGCGGGGCGGCGTTGGGTGTCGGGCGCGGCGAGAAGCTGACGGTCCTGGAGACCGGCGGCACCTTCCACTGGGTGTTCGCGATGGCCGGGCGGGGGCTGTCGACCCCGGCGGTGTTCCGGGAGTTCGACCGCTTGGCGGAAGGCGTCGACATCCCCGAGCCGGTCGCCTCGCAGCCGCTCCTCGACGCGCTCGAGAAGGGCGACCCGGACGCGCTCGCCGCCGCCGTCTCCAACGACCTGCAGCCCGCCGCCCTTTCGCGCTTCCCGGAACTGGCCGACACCCTCGCCGCGGGCCGCACCGCGGGTGCCCTCGCCACGCTGGTCTCCGGCTCGGGCCCCACGACGGCGTTCCTCGCCCGCGACCCCGGGTCGGCGGCGAAGGTGGCCGCGGCGCTGACGGCCTCGGGGACATGCCGGACGGTACGTACGGCGGCGGGTCCGGCGGCAGGGGCGACCGTGATTGACCGACCTTCACACGAGGTCCACGAAAACCCCGCTTGAACTGCGAAAATGCGCATGTGCGGTGTTATCGAAACCACATTGATTTAATGTTCGCCAATCAACCCCATGGTCCCATTCATGGCGTATGTCCCGCAGGTGCGGCTGGCATGATCAGCCAACCTCCGGTCCTTGTTACCGGCGGTACTCCCTGCGCGCGCGGTCTCGCCGCGCCACGCCCGAGAGGAACCTCCCCATGGGCCACATGGACCACTTCAGCGCCGGCTGGGTCACCCCGGTCCTGTCCTACGCGATGGCCTGCGTCGGCGCCGCGCTCGGACTGCGCTGCACCGTAAGGGCACTTGAGACCGACGGTGCCTCCAAACGGAACTGGCTGACCCTCGCCTCCGTCGCCATCGGCTCCGGCATCTGGACCATGCACTTCGTGGCCATGCTCGGCTTCAGCGTCGAAGGCACCCCCATCCGCTACGACGTCCCGCTCACCGTCCTCAGCCTGCTGATGTCGATCGGCGTGGTCGCCGCCGGCGTCTTCACCGCCGGATACGGTCGCTCCCGCGTCACCTCGGTCGCCTTCGGCGGCATCGGCACCGGCCTCGGCGTCGCCGCCATGCACTACACCGGCATGGCCGCGCTCGACCTGCACGGCTCGATCGACTACGACCCCGTGCTCGTCATCGCCTCCGTCGCGATCGCCGTCGTCGCCGCGACCGCCGCGCTCACCCTCACCCTGATCGTCCGCGGCCCGGTCCTCGCCACCCTCGCCGCCCTCGTCATGGGACTCGCGGTCAGCACCATGCACTACACCGGGATGTACGCCGTGAGCGTCACCCTCGCACCCAGCGGCGCGACCCTCTCCGGTGCCACCGCCACGGAGTTCATCTTCCCGCTCGCCGTAGTGCTCGGCTCCTTCCTCTTCCTGGCCTCCGCCTACGTCGCCCTGTCCCCGACCGGCAAGCGCCACGAGTCGGCCTTCGCGGCCGAGTTGCTGCGCGAGGTCGAACTCGCCACGGTCTGAACCGACTTCGACCGGCGCGTACGGCGATGCCAACCACGTCTCGGGCGGCCGGCATTGGTTGCCGAGCGAGCCCGGACCGGCAACGGCTCCCGCTTCCCCGGGGCGTCGGCGTCGATTGCCGAACGGCGTCGAACGCGCCGCGGTCCGGACCGAGTTCGACTCTCCGAACGGCGTCGGCCCCGCCCCCCGGGGCCGGGTGCCGAGTCGCTGTACGAGATCGAACCCGTCACGGTCGGAGTCGGGCTTCGGGCTCGTCGGACGGCGTCCGCCCCAACCCCCGGGCGTGGGCGCCAGGTTGCTCCGCCAGGTCGAACCGGCCCGGTCCGAGCCGGGCTTCGGCTCTTCACCCGGCGCCGACCCCACCCCCTCCAGGGGGCCACAGGCCCCGAATCGCTGCGCGAGGTCGAACTCGCCACGGTCTGAGCCGGCTTCGGCTCTCCTCACGGCACCGGCCCGCCAACTCCCCCGGCGGCCACCGCCGTTCGAACCACCCCGCACTTCCCTGAACGAGGTCCCCCATGCGTGTCCTCCGCACGCCCGCCCGGCTGCGCCCCAGATCGGTCCGCGCGAAGATCGTCGCCCTGCTGATGCTGCCCGTCGTGTCCCTGATGGCCCTCTGGGGCTTCGCCGCGGTGACGACGGCGTCGAGCATCGCCGACACCGAGACCGCCAAGGACGTCAACTCCGAACTCCTCGCCCCCGTCGCCGAGTTCATCACCGCCGTGCAGGGTGAGCGGACGGCGGCCCTGCGCCACGCGGACGCCCCGGGTGCCTTCAAGGCCGCCACCAGGGCCACCGACACGGCCGCCGCCGCGCTGCGCGACGGCGTCAACGACTCCAGCTCGGACGCGGCACTCATCGACTCCTCGCTGCCGGGCCGTATCGACAAACTGGAGGCCGACGCCACCGGCCTCGCCGCGCTGCGCACGAGCGCCACCGCCAAGGGCGCCAAGTCGACGGCGACGTACAGCAGTTACTCGGCGATCGTCGAGCACGGCTTCTCCGTCACCGGTGCCCTCACCGGCGACAAGACCGCCGCCGACGCCTCCGAGGCACGCGTGGTGCTCGAACTGTCCCGGGCCCGCGAGGCGGTCGCCCAGGAACAGGCACTGCTCGGCGCCGCCCGCACCGGGGGCGAGCTGACGAAGGAGCAGTACGCGCTGTTCGTCGGCGCCGTCGCCACCCGGCACTCACTGCTCGAACCCGCGGTCGCCGACCTCAAGGCCGAGCACCGGACGGCGTACCGCAAGGTCCTGGACGGCACCGGCTACGCCCAGTTCCAGGCCGTGGAGAACCGGGTGCGCAGCGCGGGCCCCGGCACCTCCGCCGTGTCCACGGGGCTGCTGCGCGGCTGGGACTCCGCCGCGGGCGGAGTGCTCACCGGGCTCGACACGGCCGAGACGAAGGCCGGTACGGGAGCCACGGCCGCCGCCGACCCCTTCGGCTGGGACACGCTCGGCGCCTCCGGGATCGCCGTGGTCCTCGGCCTGGTCGGCGTGCTGCTGTCGCTGCTCGTCTCCGTGCTCGTCGGCCGCGGCCTGATCGTCGAACTCCTCGACCTGCGCAACTCCGCCCTCGAAGTGGCCGGCCGCAGCCTCCCGCGGGCCATGCGCCGACTGCACGCGGGACAGGGCGTCGACATCGACGCCGAAGCTCCCATGCGCCGCCTCGCCGGTGACGAACTGGCCCAGGTCGGCACCGCGTTGACCGCCGTCCAGCGCGCAGCCCTCAGGGCCGCCTCCGAACGCGCCGAACTCCTCAGCGGCATCTCCGGCGTCTACGTCAGCCTCGCCCGCCGCAGCCAGGTCCTGCTGCACCGCCAACTCGACCTGCTCGACGCGATGGTGCGCAGACAGCGCGACCCGGCCGAGCTGCAGGAGCTGTACCGCGTCGACTACCTGGCCACGCGCATGCGCCGCCACTCCGAGAGCCTGCTGATCCTGTCCGGCATCGCGCCCGGCCGCGGCTGGCGGGACCCGATCCCGCTGTCCGACATCCTGCGCGCGGCCGTCGCCGAGATCGAGAACTCGTCCCGGGTGCAGATCTGGGCCGTACCGAAGGTGTCGCTGACCGGCGGTTCGGTCGCCGACGTGATCCATCTGCTCGCCGAACTCGTCGAGAACGCGACCGCGTTCTCACCACCCAGCACCCAGGTGCAGCTGCGCGCCGCCCGGCTGCGGGAGGGCATCCTCATCGAGATCGAGGACAGCGGCTTCGGCATGAAGGAGGACGCGATGGTCGACGCCAACCGCAAGATCCAGTCCGAGAAGGTCGACCTCCTCGACGCCAAGCAGATCGGCCTGTTCGTGGTCAACCGGCTGCGTGAACGGCAGGGCCTGCGGGTGGAGGTACGGCACTCGTCGACCGGCGGGGTCACGGCCGCGGTACTCATCCCCGAGGGCCTGATGCGCGACGACATGCCGGTGGGCGAACACCAACACGCCTCCGGCGGGCGGGGGTTGGCGCCCGCGTCGGCCCTGGTCCCGCAGCAGCGGCTGCGCGGGGCCGGTGCCTGAGACCGCGCTCTTCGCACCATCTCCACACAGATGTACCGCAATCGCAGTACAGGTGGGGCGGATGGGACGGATAGGTTCGTTTGATACTTCAAGTGCACTGCCGGAAAGGCCAATTCCGTGTCCGACGCCCCCACGCCGTCCACCCCCACACCGCCGTCCCCCACCTCGTCCCACCGCAGGAAGCGGTCCCTCTCGCGTCGCGGCGCGATCGGGGCCGCCGGAGCCGTCGCCGCCGGGGCCGCCCTGACCCCGGTGGTGTTCGCGGCCACGGATTCCGGCTCCACCACCGACACGAGCACCGACGCGGCCCCCTCGGGCACCAAGCCGGAGACCTTCCCGGCCACCCGCACCGCGACCGCCACCGGCACCGCCCCGGCCACCACGGCCTTCGCCGAGATCGGAAG
>NZ_JAWOAI010000668.1:0-4521 GCF_033194735.1 Streptomyces sp. W16 | reverse complement strand
GGCGCGCGCCGGGCCCAGTTGCTCGCGGCGATCGCGACGGCCACCATGCCCGTGCTGCTGGGCGGCGCGCACGTCGCCAACACGACGTCGTACGAGATGCTGGCGTGGGCGGCGATCGCGCTCGTGGTCGTACGGATCGACCGCACCGGCGACACCCGGTGGTGGCTCGCTGTGGGAGCTCTGGTCGGCATCGGCGCGGAATTCAATCACCTCGTGGCTTCTTTCGGGATCGTCCTGCTGGCCGCCGTGCTGCTCGGCCCGGCCCGCCGGACCGTGGTCGACCGCCGACTGCTCGCGGGCGCCGTGACAGCCGTGCTGCTCGTGCTGCCCGACCTGTGGTGGCAGTCGCGGCACGGCTGGGCCATGTTCGAGATGACGCGGGCGCTGAACGGGGAGAACGGAGGCCCGGGGAACATCCTCACCTGGATCGTGGGGCAGCTCGGCATGTCCTGTCTGGCGATGGCGGTGCTGTGGGTGGCGGGCCTGCGGTTCCTGTGGCGGTCCGGCCGGCCGCTGTGGCGGTGCCTGGTGACCGCTTACGCCGTGCTGTTCGTGCTGTTCGCCGTGACGACCGGAGCGCAGGTGTACTACCTGGGCGGCCTGTACGTGTGTCTGCTGGCGGCCGGGGCCGTGGGACTCGACGGGTGGCTGCACTCCCGCCCGGGCCGGCTGCGCGGCCTGATGATCGGCACCGCCGTCTCGGCCGCGGTGCTCGCGGTGATCGTGCTGCCGGTGCTGCCGCCCTCCGACGTGGCCTGGACGTACGGCATCAGCACGAATTCGGGAGAGACCCTGGGCTGGCCCCAACTGGTGGGCACCGTGCGGCAGGTGTGGACCGGGCTCCCGCCCGAGCAGCGGGCGAACGCGGTGATCTTCGCGGCGGACTACGGCGAGGCCGGAGCCATCAACGAACTCGGCCGCGGTACCGGGCTGCCCACCGCCGTGAGCGCCAACAACACCGACTGGTGGTGGGGTCCCGGCAACCCGCACGCCACGACCGTGGTGGCCGTCGCCCCCGGCCCCGACGAGGCCCCCGAGTACGCCGCCCAGCTGCGCCAGTACTTCCGGCACGTCCGTGTGGCCGCCACCCTGTCCAACCCCGACGGTGTGCACAACACCGAATGGGGCGGCCACGTCTACATCTGCACAAGCCCCCGCCACCCCTGGGGCGAGATGTGGCCCGAACTGCGCAACTACGGGTGACGTTCCCGCCCCCGCAATAGGGGCCGCGATCCACCCCCTCAGCCTCAGGCGTGCACCTCCAGGTAAATCCGTGGGAGTGAACGAATAATGCGCGGGAAGACGGAAGTTCGGAGGTGGAAAATTATGATTCCCCTGCTTCTTGTTCTTCTGTTCGCCCTGATTCTCTTCGGTGCGGGTTTCGCGCTGAAAATTCTGTGGTGGGTCGCGATTATCGTGCTGGTCCTGTGGATCGTCGGGTTCGTGGCCCGTCCGAAGGGTGGGAGTGGCCGTTGGTATCGCTGGTAGCGCCGGTTTTCGACACGCGGAAACAATTCCCGTGCTACCGAAGCGGAAAAGGGGACCGGCGGGAATGTCCGCCGGTCCCCTTCTATCCGCCTCGCCCGCCTGATCCGGCGTACCCTACGGTGCGGATGTTGGCCGGGTGGGGGAGGAAACATGGGCGAACTGACCAGTGGCCGAGGTGCAGTTGTGGATGCCGAGGCGCCCACCGGCGACATGGTGGTGGTCGAGGACCTGCGCCGTACCTACGGCAGCGGTGACACCGCCGTACACGCCCTGCGCGGTGTTTCCTTCAGCGTGCCGCGCGGTGAACTCGTCGCCCTCAGAGGCCGTTCCGGTTCCGGCAAGACCACCGTGCTCAACCTGGTCGGCGGTCTCGACACTCCCGACGGCGGCCGGATCACCCTGGACGGCACCGACCTGGCCGGCCTCGGCGAGGACGGCCTGCTGGCGCTGCGCCGGGACCGTATCGGCTTCGTCTTCCAGTCCTTCGGCCTCATCCCGATTCTGACCGCGGCCGAGAACGTCGGGGTCCCGCTGCGTCTGCGGAAGGTACCGGCCCGCGAACGCGAAGCCCGCGTCGCCCTTCTGCTCGCCCTCGTCGGTCTCGCCGATCATGCCGACCAACGTCCCGGCGAACTGTCCGGCGGCCAGCAGCAGCGGGTCGCCATCGCCCGCGCGCTCGCCAACAACCCGGCCCTGATCATCGCCGACGAACCCACCGGCCAACTCGACGCCGACACCGGTCTCACCGTGATGGACCTGCTGCGCGCAGTCGTCCGCAGCGAATCCGTCACCGCCCTCGTCGCCACCCACGACACCCAACTCCTCGCGCTGGCCGACCGCGTGCTCGAACTCCGCGACGGCCGCATCGTCGAGGACGCCTGACGGCACCCGCCGCCCCGCACTCCACACGCCGTTCCGGATGCCGTCGGCCCGGCGGATCCCGCCCCTCGCGTGGACTTCCGCATTAGCCTGGCCGCTGTCCGACCGCGTCATCGCCAGACTTCAGCTCCCGGGAGACCGCGTGGCACTTCATCAACAGCGCACCGGGGCACCGGACTTGGACGAGTTGCGGCGGCGGGCCGGCGCGGCTGCCGCTCCGCGACGCGAAGAGGGGCTGGTCGTCTGCGAGAACCTGGTGCGGATCTACCAGACCGAGGGCGTCGAAGTGCAGGCCCTCCAAGGTCTCGACCTGGCCGTGGCCGAGGGCGAGATGATCGCGGTGGTCGGTGCCTCCGGCTCCGGCAAGTCCACCCTGCTGGGCATACTCTCCGGCCAGGACGTGCCGACCGCGGGCGCCGCCGAGGTCGCCGGACACGACCTGCTGGCGATGAAGCGCCGGGACCGGCTCAACTACCGCCGTAGCACTGTGGGTTTCGTCTGGCAGCAGACCTCCCGCAACCTGCTGCCCTACCTGTCGGCGGCCGAGAACGTGATGCTTCCGATGACGTACACCGGGATCAGGCGCTCCCAACGGCGGGCCCGTGCAGAGGAGTTGCTCGACCTGCTGTCCGTCGGCCACTGCCGCGACCGCACCCCCGACACGCTCTCCGGCGGTGAGCAGCAACGGGTCGCCGTGGCCGTCGCCAACGCCAACGAGCCCCGGGTGCTGTTCGCCGACGAACCCACCGGCGAGCTCGACACCGCCACCAGCGACGAGGTCTTCGCCGCACTGCGCCGGGCCAACGAGGACCTGGGCGTCACCGTGATCGTGGTCACCCACGACGCGCTGGTCTCCGAGCAGGTCCAGCGCACCGTGCTGATCCGCAACGGCCGCACCTCGACCGAGGTACTGCGCCGGGTCGCCACCGGTGAGGACGGCGTCGATGTGCTCACCGCCGAGGAGTACGCGGTCCTGGACGCCAGCGGCCGGCTGCAGTTGCCGGGCGAGTTCACCGACCGCCTGCACATGCGCAAGCGGGTACGGCTGGCCCTGGAGAGCGACCACATCGGCGTATGGCCGGACGAGGCCGCACGACGGGCGAAGTCCGAGGCTGAGGCCGGGGACACGGCCTAGCGGGCGCAGCCGTTCACGTCAGGCGCAGTACGGCCCCCAAGCGGCGTCGGCGGGCGAGGACCGTCTCGGTGGCCGCTGCGGTCAGGATCAGTGCGGTCACGCCGGCCACGAGGGCGAGGGTCAGCGAGTAGTCGGTCCGCAGCGCCGGCTGGGCGGGGCCGCCGGTGAACTGCCGTAGGTCCAACGTCCCCGCCATGAGCCGTGGTTCGAGCAGTCCGAGCAGTGTGCCGCCCACCGCCGAGGCCACCGCAAGCGGCAGCAGTTGCAGGAAGTGCAGTGCCCCGGCTTCCTTGCCGCCGAGTCCGAGTGTGCGCAAAAACGAGGTGGTGCGGCTGCGCTCGTCGGAGGTGAGGGTGAGTTCCAGGGCGAGCGCGAGCAGACCCGTCAGCGCGGCGAGGATCGAGGTGACGGTGTAGATCGTGCCGACTCCTCGTGTCAGGCCGTCCGCACGCAGGGTGTTCAGCGTTTCGGAGCGGACGCGGATCCTGGCCAGCGGCCCGAGCGTCCTGGCCGCCGCCGACCGCAGTGCCGCGGGCTCGGTGGTGGCGGGACTGTCGCCCTTGAGGAGCAACACCGTGCTTCCAGAGGGCTGTTGGGGCAGCAGGCGCTCGGCGTCGGCGGTGGTGATCAGCAGGGGGGTCCCGGCGGGGATCTGTGCCGTGACCGGTCCGAGGAGGGGGTCGTCGAGTTGCGCGGCGGTGAGGGTGCCGACCGGCTTGAGGGTCAGGTCCACCGGAGGCCGGCCCGGGGTCACCACCGTGGTGATGAAGCCGCCGGTGCGCTCCCTCGCCCGGAGGCCGGGGGAGAGGAAGGACGGCAGCGGGGTGCGCGCGTCGGCCCGGGTCCCCGCCGGCTCTGACAGCAGGGCTTCGGCGAGCGCTGACTTCGGGGCGATCGCGGCCAGTTGCCGGGGATCCACGGTGATCACGGCGACCTGGGGGATCGCCGCGCCGTCGGCCTGTCCCGCCAGGTCGAGGATGCGCAGGTGCTGGACGGCGGTCCGCATTCCGGTGGTGGCG
>NZ_JAWOAI010000667.1:0-4521 GCF_033194735.1 Streptomyces sp. W16 | reverse complement strand
GCTGGTCGCCGGGCGCGGCGCCGGAGCCCGGCGCGGGGTGTGCGAGGGCCTGCTTGGAGCTGCTCACTGCCCGAGCACGTCCTTGATCTCCTTGGTGGCGGCGCTCCATCCCTGGGCCGGGGTCTTGCCCTTCTGCTCCACCTGGAGGATGCCGACATCAGTGATCGCGGTACCGATCGGCTGGTCCTTGATGCCGAAGACCTGCACTGGGATCGTCTTCGCCGAGTCGGAGAAGATCTGAGTGATCGGCGCGTTCGAGAAGTACGTCGTCGTGGCGGCGGCCGGCTTCAGGTTCGGGTACGCCGCCGGGGTGGACGGGAAGCTGGCCTGCTTGGCGAAGACCTTCTCCTGCTGTTCCGGCGCGGTCAGCCACTTCGCCAGCGCGATGGCGTCGGCCTGGTGCTTGGACGCCGTGGGAACACCGAGGAACGAACCGCCCCAGTTGGCCGCGGTCGGCGCCGCCGCCACGTCCCACTTGCCGCTGCCGGCGGTGCCGGCCTTCTCCTGGATGTACCCCATCATCCAGGCGGGGCAGGCCACCGTCGCGAAGCTGGCGTTGGCGAAGCCCTGGTCCCAGGTCGGGTCGAACTGCTTGAGCTTCGCCGACATGTTGCTGGTCGCCACCGCCATCGCCGCGTTCCAGGCCGCCTTCACACCGGTCGACTTGTCCCAGATGACGTTGCCGTCCTTGTCGTAGTACCGCTGGCTCTCGCCGCCGATGGCCGCGTTGTAGACGGAGGACGCGGAGTCCACGAACTTGGTGCCCTTGGGCGCCTTCTTCATGTAGTCCTTGCCGACGTTGACGTACTTCGACCAGTCGCCCTTCCACAGATTGGCGAGCTGGGTGCGGTCGGTGGGCAGACCGGCCTTCTGGAAGAGGTCCTTGCGGTAGCAGATCGCCATCGGGCCGGTGTCGGTGCCGAGGCCTATCTGCTTGCCGTCCTTGGTGGTGGCCTGGGCGTTCTTCCAGGGCAGCCACTGGGACTTGTCGACGTCCTTGCCGAGGTCGACGAACTTGTCGGCCTGCGTCTGCACGGCCTCGGTGATGTTGCCGACCTCGATGGCCTGGATGTCGTCGGTGCCCGCGCCGGCCTGGAGCCGGGTGAGGACCTTCGGCCAGTACACGTCGGTACGGGTGGTGACGTCCTCCTTGATGGTGATGTTCGGGTGGAGCTTCATGTACTCGTCGTACAGACCGGCCTGCTTGTAGCCGAAGACGCCGAAGGTACCGACGGTCAGCGTGGTCTTGCCCTTGCCGCTGTCACTCGCGTTCGACGAGGTGCCGTCCGAGTCACTGGAGCAGCCGGCCAGCACCCCTGTGGTCAGGGCGGCGACGGCCGCGAGGGCCATCAGCCGATGGGACCGTCGGGTACTCGTGCGCATTGCGTCCTCCTGTTGCCTGACGTGCCGACCCCCCGGCCAACTGCATTGTTGGGCCCGTTAGTTCACGCTGCGGCTCGGGCGGGGAACGTGCGGGATGTGTATGTGTCAGGTACCGTGGGAGCGCTCCCACCGGTGATGTGTTGAAGAGTCGTCGGTTCGCGCGGGGGTGTCAAGGGACCGGACGCGGAGAGATGCGTTCAGTTATTCGTCTGTTAGCTAACTGTGCGAGAGGCGGGGATTCGGCCGGAGGCGGGACTCTTCACGCCCCTCTTCCCTGATCAGGACTGTTACATTCCAGGCCAACGGGTGGGTCGACAGGAGGCGGAGCCAATGGCAGGCCACGGAGCGCGGAGCCGGAGTGGCGGCCGGCCGACCTTGGAGGAGGTCGCGGCGCGCGCCGGGGTGGGCCGCGGCACCGTCTCCCGGGTGATCAACGGTTCGCCAAGAGTCAGCGACGCGACCCGCGCGGCCGTCGAGGCGGCGGTCGCCGAACTCGGCTACGTCCCCAACACGGCCGCCCGCGCCCTCGCCGCGAACCGCACCGACGCCATCGCCCTCGTCGTCCCCGAGCCCGAGACCCGCTTCTTCGCGGAGCCGTACTTCTCGGACATGCTCAAGGGCGTCGGCTCCGAACTCTCGGAAACCGAGATGCAGTTGCTGCTCATCTTCGCGGGCAGCGACCGCGAACGGCAGCGCCTGGCCCAGTACTTGGCCGCACACCGGGTGGACGGCGTCCTGCTGGTCTCGGTCCACGCGGACGACCCGCTACCGGACTTGCTGGCGCAACTGGAAATCCCGGCGGTGATCAGCGGCCCGCGATCGGCGGCGGAGACCCTGACGTCGGTCGACTCGGACAACTACGGCGGAGCCCGCTCGGCCGTGGAGCACTTGCTGTCCCGAGGCCGCACGCGCATCGCGCACATCACCGGCCGCCTCGACGTCTACGGCGCCCAGCGCCGCGTCGACGGCTACCGCGAGGCGCTGCTCGACGCGGGCCACGAGGTGGACGAACACCTCATCCAGCCGGGCGACTTCACGGAGGAGGGCGGCCGACGAGCGATGAAGGAACTGCTGGCCCGCCGCCCCGACGTCGACGCGGTCTTCGCCGGCTCGGACGTCATGGCGGCCGGCGCCCGCCAGGTACTCCGCGAGGAGGGCCTGCGCATCCCGGACGACATCGCCCTCGTCGGCTACGACGACTCGGCCATCGCCCGCCACATGGACCCGCCCCTCACCAGCGTCCGCCAGCCCATCGAGGAGATGGGCCGCGCGATGATAGACCTGCTGCTCGCGGAAATCGCGGACCGGCGGCCGGCGACATCCCGGGAACTTGAGCGGCGACAGGTGGTGCTGGCAACGGAGTTGGTGACTCGGGCGTCTTCATGAGGGAGTGGTTGCTCGGACAAGCTGATGCCCGTGACTCCCCATCCTCTCCTGGCCGTTGCCGAAATCCCCGCCGTCGAGCCCTACCTCCGCACCGTCGGCGAGATCTTCCGCTCCTTCCGTGAACAGGACTCCGGATGTGTCTCGTACGGCGTCCAACTCCCGGACGGTGAGAGCTGGTTCGTCAAGGAGGCGACAACAGCCCCCGCACGGGCCTCACTTGACCGGGCCCGGGTCTTCCATCAGGCCGTGCGACATCCGGTGATCGTCCCCCAGTCGCACCGGATCGCCGTGGCGGACGGCGGCCGTACGGCGGTCGTCATGCCCTGGTGCGACGGCAAGTCCCTGTACGGCCCCGCCCGCGCCCGTTTCCGCGCCCTGCCCCTCGCCTCCGTTCTGCGCGCGGTCGACCGCGTCCTGGACGCGCACCTCGCGGTGGAGGCGGCCGGGATGGTGGCGGTCGATCTCTACGACGGCGCGTTCCTGTACGACTTCGGCGGCGACGCGCTCCATCTCATCGACCTCGACGAGTACCGCCCCGGCCCCTTCGTCCTCGACGAGGACCGCCTCCCGGGCTCGGCCCGCTTCATGGCTCCCGAGGAGTGGCACCGGGGCGCCCGCGTCGACATCCGTACGACGGTCTACGCCCTCGGCCGCAGCGCCCATGTCCTCCTCGACGGCGGTGAGCGGCGGGCCTGGCGTGGTACGGCGGGTCAACTCGCCGTACTGGAAAGGGCGACCCGTGACGATCCCGCCGAACGGTTCGCGGGTGTACGGGAGTTCACGGACGCGTGGCGCGCTGCCACCTGATCTCGCCGTCCTGCCACTTCTCCGTCGGCGCCAGCCCAACTGCCGTGGCGACCGCGGCGGATGCCCGATGGTCCGGGTGGATGTGCGCCACGATCGTAGGGACCGAGTGTTCGCCGAGCCAGGACACCAGGCCCTTGGCCGCCTCCGTGGCCAGACCCTGGCCCTGCCACGGTGTTCCGACCACCCAGGCGATCTCCGCGACCGACGCCGCCTCCGTGACCGTCGCCTGGACCGTGCCCACCAGGCGGGATTCCGCCCGGAGTTGTAGGACCCAGTTGCACCAGACGGCGGACGAGGGGTCCGGGGAGCCCGCCACCAGGCCTTCGTAGCGGGTTCGCAGGGCGTCCGGAGGCAGGGGTTCGCCGCCGGTGAAGGTGTGGAGGGCGGGGGAGGAGAGGACCGTGGCCATTTCCTCCGCGTGCGCCGCGCTCAGGGGGATGAGATCCAGCCGGGCGGTGGCGATGAGTTCGGTGTCCATCGTGGGGCTCACAGCATCCAGGGGGCGGGGCCGGTGCGGCTGGCCCAGGCCGCGAGGGCGTGTTGGTCGAACAGGCGGATGCCCATGGACTGGGCGTAGTTCGTGGCGGGCTTGGTGAACCGCGAGGTGGTGACAATGGCGGCGACCTGGGCGCCGTGGACGTTGTAGCAGGTGCCTCCGAAGCGCTGGAGGTCGCCGGATCCGACGGTGGTGGTCGGGCCGTAGCGCTTGCACTGGATGACGATGCGCCGTCCGTCGGGTGCGTTCGCGACGACGTCGGCTCCGAGGTCGCCGGCGCCTCCGGTCCGGCGGGCGTCGCTGCATCCGTCCCGGTGGCAGAGGTAGGCGATGGCGTCCTCGAACTGGCGCGGATCCATGACGTGATAGCGGGCGATCTCGGTGGACTGCGCGGCGCGGACGCGGGCCTGCTCGGCCCGGCGGGCCTGGCGCGCGCTGCGCCGGCGCAC
>NZ_JAWOAI010000666.1:0-4554 GCF_033194735.1 Streptomyces sp. W16 | reverse complement strand
CGACCAGGTCCGCGGCGGCCCGCCGCCGCGACCTGCCGGTCGCACTCCTGCTGATCATTCCCTCCGTCGTCGGATTCGCGGTCTTCTACGCCTATCCGACCCTGCGCGGCATCTACCTCAGCTTCACCGACTTCCATGTCCTCACCCCGCCCAACTGGGTGGGACTGGCCAACTTCCACCAGATGTTCGGCGACGACGTCTTCTGGCACTCCCTGCTCGTCACCGTCTACTTCGTGATCCTGGCCGTCGTCTTCGGCACGTTGGCCTCCCTGGTGACGGCCGTGGTGCTGCACCGGGTGACCAAGTCGTCGGCGTTGCGCGGCGTGATCCTGCTGCCGTTCCTGATCTCCAACGTCATCGCCGCGCTGGTCTGGCAGTGGATGCTCGACCCGTCCCTCGGCGTCGTCAGCCTCGTCCTGCAGCATCTGACGGGCCACTCCATCCTCTTCTTCGGCAGCAGCGCCTGGGCCATCCCGTCCCTCGCCGCGATCAGCATCTGGAAGTGGATGGGCTACTACTCCCTGCTGATCTTCGCCGGACTGCAGACCATCCCGGCCACCATCTACGAGGCAGGCCGGGTCGACGGCGCCAGTGAGGTGCAGATGTTCCGGCGCCTCACGGTGCCTCTGCTGCGGCCGATCCTGGTCATGGTGGTCGTCCTGACGGTGATCAACTCCTTCCAGGTGTTCGACATCGTGCAGGTCACCACCCAGGGCGGCCCGGCGAACGCCTCGAACGTGCTGCAGATGTACATCTACAGCAAGGCGTTCAGGCAGTTCGACTTCGGCTACGCCGCCACCCTCTCGCTGGCCCTGTTCGCCCTGCTCATCACGGTCACCTTCACCCAGCTGCGGCTCGCCCGCGCAGGCGAATCCGACCTGAGCTGAAGGAGCCCGTCATGGCAGTCACCCTCGCCCCCGGCCGGGCGGCCACCGCGCGGCCCCGGCCCCGGAAGAACCCCCGTCGCATCTCACCCGGCCGAATCGTCGCCTGGACCTACCTCGGCATCATCGTCCTGATCACGCTCTTCCCGTTCTACTGGATCCTGCGCACCGCGCTGTCCAACAACTACAAGCTGTCGACGCACCCGTCCTCGCCCCTGCCGGTGGGCTTCACCTGGGGCGCCTTCGAGCGCGTCCTCGGGATCGCCTCCACCGCCGAGGCGCAGGCCCAGGGCGGCTCGGGCGCGGCCATCAACATCGCGCTCTACCTGCGCAACTCGCTGATCTACGCGTCCGTGCAGACGGTGCTGATCGTCCTGTTCGCCTCGGCCGGCGCCTACGCGTTCTCCCGGCTGCACTGGCGTGGCCGCAACCTGGTGTTCAACATCCTCATCACCGCGCTGATGGTGCCCAGCGTCTTCACACTGCTGCCCAACTTCGTCTTCGTCAAAGACCTCGGACTGACCAACACGTTCGCCGGACTGATCCTGCCCGGGGCGCTCTTCCAGGCGTTCACGCTGTTCTTCCTGCGGCAGTTCATGCTCGGCCTGAGCACCGAGGTCGAGGAGGCGGCCATCATCGACGGCGCGGGCCCCCTGCGGATCTTCTTCCGGATCATCCTGCCGATGTCGACCGCACCGATCGCGACCGTGTCGCTGCTGATGTTCGTCAACGCCTGGAACGACTACTTCTGGCCGCTGCTCATCACCAACAGCCAGGACGTCCAGCCGCTGACCCTCGCGCTCGGCGTCTTCAAGCAGTCCTCACCCCAAGCCGCCCCCGACTGGGCCGGGTTGATGGCCGCCGCCCTGGTCGCGGCGCTGCCGATGCTGCTGCTGTTCGTCGCCTTCGGCAAGCGCATCGTCAACTCCATCGGCTTCTCCGGCCTCAAGTGACCGGCCGCACCCCTCGATTGGACGACACAGCCATGCACTCCAGCGACCTGGTGCTGAGCTGGCCCGCGCCCGCCGCCACCTGGGCGGAGGCCGCCCCGGTCGGCAACGGCAGGATCGGCGCGATGGTCTTCGGCGGCACCGGCCGGGCCCGTATCCAGATCAACGACTCGACCGTCTGGTCCGGCACCCCCGGCGGCCCGGCGACCGCCCTCGCCGCACTCCGCGCGCAAGGAGCCGGTCCCGAGCGGCTCGAAGAGGTCCGCGCCGCGCTGCGCGCCGGCGACCAGGACCGCGCCGAGTCCCTCCTCATGACCTTCGAGGGGCCCTACACCCAGGAGTATCTGCCGTACGCCGACCTGCACTTGACCGTGCCGGGCGGCGAGCGCGCCGAGTACCGCGGCAGGACGCTCGACCTCGACACAGCGGTCGCCGAGGACGGCTTCGACCTCGACGGGACCGCGGTACGGCGCCGGGTCTGGGCCGACGCCGTCACCGGCGCGCTCTGCGTGGCGCTGGACGCGGACGGCGGCACCCTGGACCTGTCCGTCGAACTCTCCACCCCGCTGCGGGAGATACTGCGCTCGGCCGCGCCCGACGGCATCACGCTGGGCATCGAGATACCGGTGGACGGCGCCCCCTCCCACGAACCCGAGGTCGCGGAACCGCTGCGCTACGCGGACGGTCCCGTCGACGGCTACGACCCCTTCGGCGCCCTCGCGCTCGCCGTGCACACCGACGGCACGACGACCGTGGACGACGGGGGAGGTCTGCGCGTCACCGGCGCCTCCCGCGTCCTGCTCACCCTGGCCAGTTCCACCGCGGCGGACCGCGACTGGAGCGGGGCTGAGGCTCTGGACCGCGCCGCCCATCTGGCCGACGCCGGCGACCTCGCGGCGCGGGCCGTCGCGCAGGGCGCCGCCCGTCTCCTCAAGGACCACGAGGCCGACGTACGGGCCCTGTTGGGCAGCACCTCCCTGCGCGTCGGGCCCCGCCGCTCCGGGACCTACGACGTCGCCCGCGACATCCTCGGCGGCGACGACGAACTCCTCACCGCCACCGTGCTGTTCCAGCTCGGCCGTCATCTCCTGGCCACCGCCTCCCGCCCGCACACCGGCCCGCCGGCCAACCTCCAGGGCATCTGGAACGCCGAGCTGCGCCCCGCCTGGTCGTCCAACTACACGATCAACATCAACACGCAGATGAACTACTGGGGCGCGGAGACGGCCGGGCTCAGCGCCTGTCACGAGCCCCTGTTCGACCTGCTCGACCGCATGGCCGCACAAGGCACGCGCGTGGCACGGGAGTTGTACGGTGCGCGCGGCTGGGTGGCGCATCACAACACCGATCCGTGGGGATGGGCGCTGCCGGTCGGCATGGGGCACGGCAACACCTCGTGGGCGCTGTGGATGATGGGCGGCGCCTGGCTGTCCCAACACCTGTGGGACCACTACGACTTCACCCGCGACCTCGGCTTCCTGCGGGAGCGGGCCTGGCCGCTGCTCAGTGGCTGCGCGGAGTTCCTGCTCGACTGGCTCGTCGAGGACGTCTCGGGCCACCTGGACACGCTGCCGTCGACCTCCCCGGAGAACCTGTTCCTGGCCGACGGCGTCCCGAGGTCACTGACCCGCACCGCCACCATGGACCTGGCGCTGATCCGGGCCACCTTCCAACGGACCCTGGCGGCAGCCGAGTTGCTGGGTCTGGACACTCCGCTGACCGGCGAGATACGCGCGGCGCTGCCCCGGCTGCGCCCGCTGCCTCTCTCGCCGGAGGGACGGCTCCAGGAGTGGGCCGAGGACCTGACGGAGGCCGACCCGCACCACCGTCACCTCTCGCACCTGATCGCCGTACACCCGCTGGGTCTGATCGATCCCGACTCGACTCCCGAACTGGCCGACGCCGCAAGGAAGTCGATGGACCGGCGCGGGCCGGGGGCGATGGGCTGGTCGTGGTCCTGGAAGATCGTTCTGCGGGCGTGGCTGCGTGATGCCCCGACCGCGCGCTCGCTGTTCCTTGAGGCCGTCCGGCCGCTCGACGGAGACGCCGGGGTGGACGCCCCGGTGGACGGCTCCCGTTGGGGCGGGCTGCTGCCCAACCTCTTCTCCACTCATCCGCCGTTCCAGATCGACGGCAACTACGGGCTGATGGCCGCCGTGGCCGAGATGGTGGTCCAGAGCCACACCGGCGTCCTGGACCTGCTGCCCGCGCTGCCCGCGCAGTGGGCCGACGGCGAGGCCAGGGACCTGCGCTGCCGCGGCGGCCTGGCCGTCGACTTCGCCTGGAACGAGGGCGAGTTGACCGGTGCGACCGTGCGCAGGCTCACCGGTGACTCCGGTGAGCCCGTGCGGATCCGGTGCCTCGGCCGCACGGCCGAGCTGCTGCTTCCGGCCGGTCACCAGGTCGAGTTGGACGGCGACCTGCGGCCCCGTGGGGAGCCGGTGCCGTGCTGAGCGAACATGACGTCCCCGAGCTGTTCGCCTACCGCAGCGCCTACCGCGAACCCGCCGACTTCGACACCTTCTGGAAGGGCACCCTCGCCGAGACCCGCGCCGGACAGGAAGCCGGGCTGCGGCTGACGGAGGTCGCCACCGGCCTGGAGACGGTCGACGTCTTCGACGCCGTCCTGCCGGGCTTCGGCGGCCACCCGGTCCACGCCTGGCTCCGGATGCCCCGGCACCGCAGCGGCCCGCTGCCCGCCGTGGTCCAGTTCCACGGTT
>NZ_JAWOAI010000665.1:0-4559 GCF_033194735.1 Streptomyces sp. W16 | reverse complement strand
GTGGCGGGGAACGGGCCCGGGACCGGCGGACCGGTGGGCACCGCAGGAGCGGACTGCGCGGCCGACGGCCCGGAAGGCGCCGTAGGAGAAGAGTCCGCGAGCGGCAGGCCGGTGGGCGTCGGCCATTCCGGTCGGCCGTCGAAGGCCGGAGTCGGTGCCTCCGTGTCGGCCGGCTGCCCGGGGAGTGCTCGGAAGAACTCCCCGGCCATTCGGCTCAGCGTCTCCTCGTCCGGCAGCCACGCAGGGGCGGCACCGTTACCGGTGGGTGGGGGCGTGGTCATGGCTACCGGTAACTCGGGGCGTAGTCATGGAACTTGTCCACCTCGACGTCGTCGAGCACGGCGAGCGCGTCCTCGGTGAGGACCGCGAGCGAGCAGTACAGGGAGATCAGGTAGGAGGCGATGGCGCTGCGGTCGATCTGCATGAAGCGCACCGACAGGCCCATCCCCTGCTCGCCCGAGAGCCCGGGCTGGAACAGTCCGACCACGCCCTGGCGCGACTCGCCGGTGCGCAGCAGGATGAACTTCGTCTTGCCGTTCTCCAGCGGGACCTTGTCCGACGGGATGATCGGCAGGCCGCGCCAGGTCAGGAACTGCGAGCCGAACATGCTGACCGTGGCCGGCGGTACGCCTCGCCGGGTGCACTCCCTGCCGAACGCGGCGATGCCCTCGGGATGAGTGAGGAAGAAGGCGGGCTGCTTCCACACCTTCGTGATGAGGGCGTCGAGGTCGTCCGGTGTCGGCGGCCCCGCCATGGTGGAGATCCGCTGGGTGGCCGCCGCGCTGGCCAGCATCCCGTACTCCGGGCTGTTGATCAGCTCGCCCTCCTGATGTTCCTTCACCGCCTCGATGGTCAGCCGCAGTTGCTGTGCGGTCTGGTTGTGCGGGCTGGAGTACAGGTCGGAGATGCGGGTGTGGAGGTCCAGGACGGTCTGTACGGCCTTGAGCCGGTACTCGCGGGGTTCGCGTTCGTAGTCGACGAAGGTGTCCGGCAGCGGCGACTCGTCGTAGTTGTCGCACTCGATGCGCACCGACTCGGGATGAACGACCTTGTTCACCCGGTAGATGCCTGCCTCGACCGGGACCCAGGACATCAGATGCACCAGCCAGCGAGGCGTGATGGAGCTCATCTGGGGAACGGTCTTGGTGGCGTTCGCGAGGGTTCGCGCCGCACCGTCGCTCACCGACATCGATCGCGACGGTGGATTCACAGCCGTGGTCATGCGCCATCTCCTTTCGGCGCCCGGTGGCCGGGCACGCGTGAGGGGTGAGATCGCCGACGGGGACAAATGCGGCCGAGATCTCTCGCACCCACTATCGATTCACCGTCGCAGTGAGCCCGGTAATGGTCCAATGCGTGTTTTCGAGGCTGTCATCGACGCGGACTATGATTCACAAATGATCGACTTGAGTCGGTTGCGCGTCCTGGTCGCCGTCGCCCGCGAGGGTTCGATCACGGCAGCCGCCGAGGCACTGCACTACGCCCAGCCGTCGGTGAGTCATCAACTCGCCAAGCTGGAGGCCGAGGTGGGCGTTCCGCTGTTGCAGCGGATGGGGCGCGGTATCCGGCTCACGGAGGCCGGGCGACTGCTGGTGGACCGGGCCGAGTCGATTCTCGCGCAGGTCGAGTCGGTGCACGCCGAACTGGACGAGCTGGCCGGGCTGCGCACCGGCCGGGTCCGGCTGGCCGCCTTTCCCTCGGCGCTGGCCACCCTGGTGCCGCTCGCCGCCGCCCGTGTGTCCGCCGAGCATCCCGCCGTCGAACTGACCCTGCGGGAGGCCGAACCGCCCGACGCGCTCAACGCCCTGCGCAACAACGACGTGGACGTGGCGCTGATCTTCGAACACGGCGATCCGCCCCAGCGCGATCGCCGCGACACCACGATGACACCGCTGCTCGACGAGCCGTTGTACGTGGTCACTCCGGCCAACCGGTGCTGGGACGGCCCCCGGGCGGAGCTGGCCACCTATGCCGACGCGCGCTGGATCGCCGGGTGCGAACGCTGCCGGGAGCATCTCGTCGCGGCCTGCGGGCGGGCCGGGTTCGAGCCGGTGGTCGAGTTCGAGACCGACGACTACGTCGCCGTGCAGGCGCTCGTCGCGGCCGGGCTCGGCGTGAGCCTGCTGCCGGGCCTCACCCTCCTCGCCAACAGGCACGCCGGGGTGCGGCTCCACCGCATCCCCGGCATGCGCCGCCAGGTCGTGGCCGCGGTCCACGGCAAGCCGCCCGCGTCCCAGCCGGCCCAAGTACTCCTCGACGCACTCGCCGCGACCGTCGCCGAACCGGAATGGCCGACCTGACCGGATCGGCCCTCTCCGGCATCGGATCGCCGAGGGTCCGCAGCACCTCCGCTTCGGCGGCGTCGTCGCCGGTGGTGCGAGCACGGTCCGGCAGTACCTCGGGGCGGGGCTCGTCGACGAACTCCAGCTGCATGTGGTGCCCGCACTGCTCGGCGCCGGACTGCGGCTCTTCGACGGAACAGGCACGGGACGGCGGCGCGTCGAGCAGGTCAGGGTGGTCGGCACTCCTCTCGCCACCCACCTGAAGTACCGCTTCGTGGATTGACCGTTCCGCCGGAACATCGTGGGAGGTCGCTCCTGGGCGCCCGGACGATCACCCGGTGTTCTGCAAGGAGATCGGGTCACCCACCCGGACCGTGCCCGTCTCCAGGACGTCCAGGTACACGCCGAGGCACGAGAGCCGGCCCAGGTCGAAGACCGGTACGCGGTGCTCTCGGGCGACCGCGCGCATGATGCCGGGGTCCGGCGGCAGTTCGTCGTGGCCGAGGGTGGGGACCACGCAGCGGGGTGTGGGCACCAGTACCCGGAACAGGGCCTCCCCCACCCGCAGACACGACCCCACCCAGGCGTCCTCCGGGAAACCGGGTCCCCCGGGGGTGTCCACGAGCAGGTTCGGCCGGAAGCGGCGGGCGTCGAAGTCCCCCGCGGGGTGGACGGTGCGCATCCGGTCCACGGCCGCGGTGGTGACGAGATGGACCCGGCCGAAGTCGAAGAACGTCCCCGGGGCGACGCCGCCCGTCGTGATGCTCTCCCCGGTGACGTCGACTGTCGCCGACTCCCGCACGGAGTCCGGGACACCGCCCTCGTACGCGGGGACCGCGCGCTCCAGCCTGCCGTCCTCCGGCACGTCGGCCGACAGGTGGACCTGGCGGCCGAGCAGTTTGGACAACTCCCCGTCCAGGTCCGGGTCTTCGACCGGGAGGGCGGTGCCGTCCGGCAGTACGACCCGGACCACGCCGGAGTCGTCCAGCCGGCTTCGGCAGCGCAGCAACTCGCCCCATTTGCGCGGGTGTTTGGCGCTGCCCACCGCGCCCGTCCCGTCGAGGACGGCGTAGACCCGGTCCCCGGAGAGCCCGCGCTCCGTGACCGACACGGCGGTCACGGCCTCGCCCACCATCGACTTCACCGGATAGCGGTACAGCGCCGCCACAGTCCCCATGGATCAACTATGGCGGGCCGGCCCCCCGGAACCCCAGCGGGTTTTCCGGGATCCAATCCCCGTCAGAGGGTGAGCAGTTCCTCGTAGAACCCGCCGAACTGCCTTTCCCGGTCGATGAGATGGATCTCCAGGATCCAGTGACTGGTGCGGCCGGCCTTGTCGGTGCGGCGCATGGGGGTGGTGTTGTCCGGGGTGACGTACGACTCGACGTGCGCGCCCTCGATCGACTCGTGCGGGAACTCGCCGACCAGGTGTCCGGCGTGCCAGCCGCCCAGCTCCCAGCCCGCCTTCTCGGCGAGGCGGACGACCTCGGTGTAAAGGCGTTCGCCGGTGATGTCCGGGGTGTTCCCGAAGAAGCTCCGGCCGGCCGCGAACACCTTGGGCAGGTCGTCGCGCAGCCGGTGCTTGACCGGGTCGTCACCGAGGACGAAGGTCCGGCCGAAGTCGGCCTCGTACTCCTCGAAGATCGGCCCGAAGTCGGCGAACACGATGTCGTCCGCGCCGATCACCCGGTCCGGCGGATTCTCCTTGTACGGCGCGAGGGTGTTCGGCCCGGAGCGCACGATCCGCTTGTGCCAGTGCCGGGTGGTGCCGAACATCTCGTTCGCGAGGTCGCGGATCCGGTCGCTGACCGCACGCTCCCCCTCGCCGGGCGCCACGAGCCCGCGCTCCTCGATCTCCGCGAAAAGCAGTGCGGCCTTGGCCTGGGCATCGAGCAGGCGTGCGGCCCGCGTGGGTTCGTCGTCAGCCATGGGCCGAACCTAACCAGCCCGATCATCGTCGGCAACGGGATTCCGCATGCCGGGCTCGCCGCACCCCGTGGCGCGGGACGGCAGTCTCATCCGGCGACGCGGGACGCGCGTGCCAGGAAGTGGTGCGGGGCGTCCTCGTAGCGGGACAGGTCCCAGCCCGCCGTGCGCAGGGCGGGGCGCAGGTTGATCTCCGCGAGGGGGTCGTCGGGGTCGAGTGGGCGGCCGTGGCGGGCGGCGCGTTCGGCGCGGCCGGAGGGGTGGTAGAGCAGCAGGGTGCCGTCGGGTGCGGTGACACGGGCCCATTCGCGCAGGGCCGCCGCGGGGTAGGGTACGTGGTTGATCAGGCCC
>NZ_JAWOAI010000664.1:0-4584 GCF_033194735.1 Streptomyces sp. W16 | reverse complement strand
CGCCGTCCGGTTCGCCGTCGATCACGCGCCCTGTCCGGTGCTGCTGGTGTGGCCGGAGGCGGCCCCGGGCATCGCCACCCTGCCGCCTGCGCCACCGCACCACTGAGGTTCAGTGGTGGTGCCCGCCGCCCCCGTCGTATCCGCCGCCTCCGGACCAGCCGCCCTGGCCGCCCCCCGAGCAGTAGGTCGGGTAGGCGTCGCAGTAGTCCGTGGTCGGAGCCGACGTCGTCGGTGTGGACTGCGGGGTCGACGCGGTCGGCGTCGGGGTGGCCGTGACCGTCGGGCTGGGAGTGGCCGTCGGGGCGGCCTTCTTAGTGGTGGCGTTCGGCGAGCCGGTGCTGTCGGTGTCCCAGTTGACGACCTGCATCTGCGGGTCGGCCTTGGACGTGTCGAAGACCCAGCGCTGCGCCGTGCCGTCCGCCCGGGTCTTCAGGACGAGTGCGCCGCCGCCGTCGGTGGAGGCGGGGGTCAGTGCCTGGTCCTGGTTCCAGCGCGGTACGAGGATGCCCTGAAGGGTGAAGTCGTAGCGGATGTTCTTCGCGGTCGGCGAGGACGTGCCCGTGCAGGGGGCGAGCTGTACCTCGAAGGCGAGGTGCGAGTCGAGGCACAGGCCGGGGTCGGCGGTGCTGCGCAGCTGTCCGTCGGTCTCGTACGACCACTGCTGGCCGGCCGCCGAGGAGCAGGTCTGCAGTTCGGCCTCGCCGCCCTTGAGGGGCTTGTTGCCCGCGATGCCGATGCACAGGCCGGAATCCACGTTGTGCAGCCTGCCGCTGAGCGTGCCCTGAGTGGTGTCGTTCGCGCCGACCCAGGAGGGGTCGGCGGACTCCTTGCCGGTGCCGGAGGCGCCCGTGGCCTGGTTCTCCGTCGCGCTCTTGGCGCCGCCGGAGCCGCCGACGGACCACAGGACGAGCGGGAGGACGACCAGTCCGCTCACGGTCAGCACGGCCGCGGTGAGGTTGCGGCGGCGAACGCGGCGGGCCGCCTTGTGTGCCGTTCTGAGTTCGCCGCGGCGCGGGCCGGAGCGCAGGGCGAGTTCGGTCGAGGCGGACGACATCTCGGCGGGCAGGTTGCGGCTGCCCGCCCTGACCTCCAGGTAGGCGCGTGCGCCCCAGCCGAGGACCGCTTCGGCGAGCGCCACGCCGAGTCCGGCGTTGAACTGGTTCAGCTGGTCGGCGGTGTGCCGGCAGTGCTTGCAGACCGTGAGGTGCATGGCGAGGTCCGGGTCGACCTCCGCGCCGCCGCGCCGGAAGGTGACGTCCAGGAGCCGGATGTAGAGCTGGCACTCGTCGTCGTGGGCGAGTTCTCGGTGGACCAGGAGGCACTCCTCGCGCAACCGCACGACGGCGCGCCCGAGTTCGATGCGGGCGCCCTCCTCGTCGAGTCCGACGAGTCCGGCGGCTATCGCGGCCGGCTCGGACTCGACCTCCAGGTGCCACAGCAGGGTGCGCGCCGTCTGGGGCAGCCGCTGGAACGCCCGGGACAGCAGCCGCCGTTCGGGCACCGGGAGCAGCCGGGCCGCGACGCGGTCGCCGTCGCCGGCCGCCGAGCGCAGGTCCGGGTGGAGCATTTCCTGCCGTCGGTCGGTGTCCCATTCCGCGGCGATACGGCGGACGGTGACCAGTACCTGGGGACGCCAGGCGGCGGTCGGTCCGGACTGCCGCAGGGATTCCCCGAAGAGCCGGGTGAAAGCGGCCGTGGTGAGCATTCCCGCGTGGTGCGGCCCGTCGGTGCACAGCCCCGCATAGGCGAAGGCGGCTTCCCAGTGCCGGTCCAGCAGTTCTCCGACCGGTTGCAGCGCTGGCGTCGTCCCCGTCCACTTCTTCAGCTCGGCGCTGAGCTGCTCGTCGGTCACTTCGAAGTGGTGAGCGGAAGTCGGGGAATTCGAGGGACCTGGGTCCGTCACGGCTGCATTCCTCCAGGTGAAACGCGGAACTTAGTACATACCGGCGGGTATGCGACTGTGCCGACGAGCCGACAGGGTCCGCCCGTCCGATGTGTGGCATCTCCAACGTCCGCCCAGGGCAGCTCTTTTGAAGCAGGGGGAGTGGCGTACGGGAGGGGCCTCGTGCGTGCAGAGGGGAATCATCTAATGTCCGCACGCCGACAGGCACACCTTTGCACAGGTCAGCGAGACGGAACAAGGTCTTCCACGGTTTTGTGCATTGCGTTCCGGCACCCCTCATTTGACGTTTCGTCAATCGGGTCCGTTATGGGATTGCCACCGTATCCACACGGGAAATGCCAAAACCATTGGCCGGAGGCCGCGAGGTCCGTCCGGCACGCCGGGCGGGGACACCGCTCCTCCTCCCGTCTTCCCAGGTCATGTTCGAGCCGTCGACCCGATTGCCGGACCGGCCAGTGTCGCCACGGGAGTTGACACCTGCCACTCCCACACCGATGAGAGCGTTCACGGCCAACCAATAGGCGGGCGCCCGGCCTCCTGACACTGTGGTGGTGACACCACACCGAGGAGGTCCCGCATGACAGCCACGGACATCGGAGCGTTCGAGGAGGACGGGTTCACGGTCGCGCGCGGATTGTTCAGTCACGACGAAATCGACCGGCTCTGCGCCCGGTTCACGGCACTGCACGCGGCGGGGCCGGTGCCCGGCCACTTCGCACCGCACCCTTCCGACGATCCTCTGAGGGCATATCCGAGGGTGATGCACCCGCACGAGATCGACGACCTCGCCCTGCACTTCCTCCTGGATCCGCGGCTGCGGGACATCCTGGAAACCCTGTTCGGCGAAGAGGTGCTGGCCGCGCAGAGCATGTTCTACTTCAAGGCGCCGGGGGCCCGGGGCCAAGCGCTGCACCAGGACAACTTCTATCTGCGGGCCGAGCCCGGCACCTGTGTGGCCGCCTGGATCGCCTGCGACGAGATCGACCGGGACAACGGCGGCCTGGAGGTCGTGCCCGGCACCCATCGCATGGACGTGTTCTGTCCAGAGGAGGCGGACGCCGGGCTGTCCTTCGCGCGCGAGTACGTTCCCCCACCGCCGGGCCTCTCGGCCGTGCAGGTCGACATGGCGCCCGGGGACGTCCTGTTCTTCAACGGCAGCCTGGTGCACGGCTCGCAGCCCAATCGCAGCGCGGACCGCTTCCGCCGTTCGTTCATCGGGCACTACGTGGGCCGCTCGGCCGACCGGATCGGGAGTTTCTACCGCACGATCACGATGAGCGGCGAACGGGTGCCGCTCGCGGAGAGCGCCGGAGCGGGACCGTGCGGCACGGAGTTCGCGCCGCCCGGCCCGCACTGACGTTTCGTGTCAACACGGCCTAGAACAGAGCCAGTTGACGGAGCGTCAGGAATTGTCAGGAATGGCCGCTGATCGCGTGCGGAGCGTACGGCTGCTCCAGTTCCTCGATCTCCTTGTCGCTCAGCTCCAGTTCGACGGCGGCGACGGCGTCCTCGATGTGCTGCGGCTTGGCCGCGCCGACGATCGGCGCCGCCACCGTGCCCTGGTGCAGCAGCCAGGCGAGGGCGACCTGGGCGCGCGGGACACCCCGGTCACCGGCGATGCGGGTGACCGCCTCGACGATGGCGCGGTCGCCCTCCTGGTAGAGGCGGTTGCCGAAGTTGTCGGTGCTGCTGCGCTCGGTGGTGGTGCCCCAGTCCCGAGTGAGGCGGCCCCGCGCCAGCGGGCTCCAGGGCAGCACACCGACGCCCTGGTCCGCGCAGAGCGGCAGCATCTCGCGCTCCTCCTCGCGGTAGAGGAGGTTGTAGTGGTTCTGCATGGACACGAACTTGGTCCAGCCGTGCCGCTCGGCGATGTGCTGGTGCTTGGCGAACTGCCAGGCGTACATCGAACTCGCCCCGATGTAGCGGACCTTGCCCGCCTTCACCAGGTCGTGCAGCGCCTCCATGGTCTCCTCGACCGGGGTGTGCGGGTCGGCGCGGTGGATCTGGTAGAGGTCGACGTAGTCGGTGCCGAGGCGTTCGAGGCTGTGGTCGATCTCCGCCATGATCACCTTGCGGGACAGCCCGGCGCCGTTGGGTCCCGGGTGCGTCCGGCCGTGCACCTTGGTGGCGAGCACGACCTCGTCGCGGCGGGCGAAGTCGCGCAGCGCCCTGCCGGTGATCTCCTCGCTGGTGCCGTCGGAGTAGACGTTCGCCGTGTCGAGGAAGTTGATCCCGGCCTCCAGCGCCTGCCGGATCAGCGGGCGCGACGCCTCCTCGTCGAGGGTCCACTCGTGGGTGCCGCGGTCCGGGAGGCCGTAGGTCATGCAGCCCAGAGAGATCCGCGAGACGTCCAGGCCGGTCGAACCGAGCTTCACGTACTGCATCGTTGCTGCTCCTGCCTTCGAGTTCGGTACCGCTTTGGAGCGTACGACTTCGTGAGTACTCGAAGTCGGGCACCGACCGGCGTCCGGCGTTGGTGTGACCGCCCCCGGCCGCCCGGCGTGGGAGCGGTCGGGCGGCCTGTGGGGTCGCGCATTCTCGGTGCGGACGACCGGCGCCGGGCCGGTCGTGGCCGTACGGGAGGAACGCGGTGCCGAGACGTTGGACCAGACTGAGGATCCTGCTGGGGGCGGCCGTGCTGCCGCTGACCCTGGTGTCGCCCGCGTGGGGCGACACGGACC
>NZ_JAWOAI010000663.1:0-4589 GCF_033194735.1 Streptomyces sp. W16 | reverse complement strand
CCGCCAGGGCGGCGAGCGCGCTGGAGACCGTCGGCTTCGACAGGCCGGTCTCGCGGGCGAGTTGGGCGCGCGAGGCGGCACCGGCGGTGCGCAGCCGGTCGAGCAGCAGCCGCTCGTTGACGCTCCGCAGCCGCTGGCGGCTCCAGGGCTGTTCCTGCTGCTCTACGGCGTCGCTGGCGGGCATCGCACCATTCTCACTCATCGGGGACACCCTCTTGACGAGTCTAGTAAGGCTCCTTAACTTTATCGCCCAGTCAGCCACCGGATACCGGCCCGCACGCCGCACCCCGCTTCCCCCGAGTCACGCACCCCCTCAGGAGCCCCCATGTCCGGTAGTCCGCCCCCAGAAGGCGGCTTCGTCCGTAGCGTCGGCCTCTTCCAGGCCACCGCCATCAACATGAGCCAGATGTGCGGCATCGGGCCGTTCGTGACGATCCCGCTCATGGTCGCCGCGTTCGGCGGCCCGCAGGCGGTGATCGGCTTCGTCGCGGGCGCGATCCTCGCCCTCGCCGACGGGCTCGTGTGGGCCGAGATGGGCGCCGCGATGCCCGGCTCCGGCGGCAGCTATGTCTATCTCCGCCAGGCCTTCCAGTACCGCACCGGCCGGCTGATGCCGTTCCTGTTCGTGTGGACGGCGATGCTCTTCATCCCGCTGATCATGTCGACCGGCGTGGTCGGCTTCGTGCAGTATCTCGGCTATCTGGCACCGGACTTGGGCCAGACGTCCGGCGACCTGATCGGCCTGGGCATGATCGCCGTGGTGATCCTCCTGCTGTGGCGGGGCATCGAGAACATCGCGCGCATCACCGCCGTGATGTGGACGGTGATGATCGCCGCGGTGTTCCTGGTCATCGTGGCCGCCGCGAGCGACTTCAGCGCGCACCTCGCCTTCACCTATCCGGCACACGCCTTCGACCTGGGCAGCGACGGCTTCTGGCTCGGCTTCGCCGGCGGCCTGACGATCGGCATCTACGACTACCTCGGCTACAACACCACCGCCTACATGGGCGCCGAGATCAAGGACCCCGGCCGTACGCTGCCGCGCTCCATCCTCTTCTCCATCGTCGGCATCATGGCGATCTACCTGATGCTGCAGATCGGCACCCTGGGCGTCATCGACTGGCACCGGATGACGAACGCGAACGACATCGCCTCCACCTCCGTGGCCTCGGCGGTCCTGGAGAAGACCTGGGGCAAGGGCGCCGCCGACACGGTCACCGTCCTGATCCTGATCACGGCCTTCGCCTCGGTCTTCACCGGGCTTCTCGGCGGCTCCCGGGTCCCCTACGACGCGGCCCGCGAACGCGTCTTCTTCCGCCCCTACGCCAAGCTCCACCCCAAGCACCGCTTCCCGATGCTCGGCCTGGCCACCATGGGCGTGATCACCGCGATCGGCTTCCTCATCGGCCGCCACACCGACCTCGCGACCCTGATCCAGCTCCTGACCACGGTCATGGTCATCGTCCAGGCGCTGGCCCAAATCATCGCCCTGACGGTCCTGCGCAAACGCCAGCCGACCCTGCGCCGCCCCTACCGCATGTGGCTCTACCCGGTGCCGAGCATCGTCGCCTTCGTCGGCTGGTGCGTGATCTACGGCTACGCCGACAAGAACTCCCCGGGCCGCCACCCCATCGAGTGGTCCCTCGCCTGGCTCGCCCTGGGCTGCGTCGCGTTCGTCGTCTGGGCTCGTTTCGAGAAGGTGTGGCCGTTCGGGCCGAAGGAGATCACGGAGGAGTACCTCACGGAGACCGTGCCGGAACCCGCCGGTACCTGACGGCTGTTGACCCGTCCCCTTGCAGCGGGTACCTCGCCTGCGACGTCCACGACGGAGCGCCCGTCGGTCATCACCCGCACGGTGTCCACGGGCGCCCGCTCGTCCAACAGGCGTGCTTTATGGCCGCTGTTGGCCAACTCCCTCCCCAAGTCGCTGCCGATCTCACGTCCGTTGCGGAACTGCCCCGACGTCTCCCCGAGCACACTCACCGTGTTCGTGTACACGACCCGCCGGCATCCCAGCGCGGCGTAATTCCCCCACGCCGCGGTCGAGTTGGCCTCGCCGATTGCGGTCCGGTGCGGATCGCTCTCCGGCGCCGGATGCACCTGCCCCATGAAGTCCCCCTCGCGTCCCCCGATGAGCAGTGCCTCCGCGTGATCCGCGTACGAGCAGCGTGCCAAGCGATACTCGTGCCGTCGAACGCATTCGGGGAGGCGGGCCAGGTGAAGGAGTCGGTGCTCGGCGGAGGCGCGGTCAACGAGGTCGTACGGGTCGGCGCGACCGTACGCCGTACGCCCTCGGAACGGTCGCAGTACGTGACCGGACTGCTCGCGTTGTTCGAGCGGCGCGAGTGGGCGGGAGCGCCGCGTTTCCTCGGCACGGACGAGGAGGGGCGGGAGGTGTTCCAGTACGTCGAGGGGCGGGCGGCCGTCGGCCCCGAGGAACGGTCCGCCGCCCGCACCGACGACGGCCTCGTGCGCGTCGCGCGACTCGTCCGGGCCTTCCACGACCTGACACACGGCACGCCGGAGGCCGGTGACCAGGATGTCGTGTGCCACAACGACCTGGCCCCCAAGAACACCGTGTACGACACCGCGTGGCACCCGTCGGCCTTCGTCGACTGGGATCTCGCCGCCCCCGGCGAGCGCGTCCACGACGTCGCCCACGTCTGCTGGCAGTACCTGGACCTCGGCCCCGCCGTCACCGACGTGCGAGAGACCGCCCGCCGGATCGCGCTGATCTGCGACGCGTACGGGCTCGACGAGACAGGCCGGCTCCTCGACACCGTCCTGTGGTGGCAGGACCGGTGTTGGCGAGGCATCGAGGCCGGTGCCGAGCGCGGCGAGCGGGCCATGGCAGGGCTGCGGGCGAGCGGTGTCGTGGACGAGATCCGGGCCGCGCACGGCTGGGTGGCCGCGCACCGGCGCGAACTGGGCGCTCTCCTGGGCTGAGGCGCCGTATCCGATCCGAGCGCACGGTGGACGGCACGGCCCGCCTTGACATGCAAGTAATTGCCTGCATAACTTTGAGTGTGCGATCCGAACACGACTCAGGGATGGACGCGGTCTTCAAAGCGCTGGCCGACGAGACCCGCAGACGACTGCTGGACCGGCTGCACGAGCACAACGGGCAGACGCTCGGCGAGCTGTGCGGGCGCATCGACATGACCCGCCAGTCGGTGACCCAGCATCTGGCCGTCCTGGAGGCCGCCAACCTGGTCAGCACGGTGCGGCGCGGGCGGGAGAAGCTGCACTACCTCAATCCGGTACCGCTGCACGAGATCCAGGAGCGCTGGATCGACAAGTTCGAGCGCCCGCGCCTGCGCGCGCTCGGAGACCTGAAGCGACGAGCCGAGGAAGCCATGGCCGACAAACCGACATTCGTCTACGTCACCTACATCGCGAGCACCCCCGAGAAGGTGTGGGACGCCCTCACCGACGCCGATCTGACCGCCGCCTACTGGGGGCACAGCAATGTGTCCGACTGGCGGCAGGGTTCGCGTTGGGAGCATGTGCGCATCGACGGTTCCGGCATCGCCGACGTCGTCGGGACCGTCGTCGAGAGCGATCGCCCGAACCGCCTGGTGACCACGTGGACCTCGCCGGAGAACGAGGGCAAGGAGGACACGTACTCCCGCGTCACCTACGACATCCGGCGCCACGAGGACATCGTGCGCCTCACCGTCACCCACGAGGACCTCGCCGACGAGGGCGAGCTGTCCGACGTGTCCGGCGGCTGGCCCGCGGTGCTGTCCAACCTCAAGTCCGTCCTCGAAACCGGCAGCCCCCTCCCGCAGTCGCCGTGGCTGGTGCCGGGCTACCGGTGAAGGGGGCGTGGCTTCCTTTCGGGGCTCCTACGGTTCTACGGCTTGGGCGTGCTCCTCGCCGCCGTGGCGGCACACACGATGCCCAGGAGTACGGCCAGTCCGCCGATGATGACGTTGTTCAGGATGACGCCCTTGTCGGGGCTGCTGCCGACGATCCACGGCGAGACGATCATCCAGACACCCAGGGCGCTCATCGCCCAGCTGAGGCCGTACATGCGCTCCGGTGCCCTGGTGAACCCGAGGGCCAGCAGGCCGATCGCGATGCCGACGATCAGGTTGTGCGGCACGAGCGCCGGCTGGCTCGTCGTGTAGTGGAGTATCCACGGGGATACGGCGCAGTACAGACCGAGCAGGAACACCGGTCCGTCCACGAGCGCCACATCGCGTCCACCGAGCATGCGGGCGTAGCGCGCCTGCATTTCGGAGACATCAGGGTGGCTCGCTATGTCACCTCTGCTGTGCGAGACGTTGGCCATGACTCGTCTCCTTTGACTTGCTTGGCCTGACCGCGTCTGGTGCGGTGTGCGGTAGAAGCCGCTTCACTCCATTCTGCCCTTATTTATCCTTTATGTGTAGTGGTCAGCCTGTTCGTCGCGCCGGAGACCGCGGCGCAACTGGTGGAGCCCGCGTCGGGCATGGCTCTTGACCGTGCCCAGCGGCCAGCCGGGCCAGTTCACGCAGGACGAGGGCGCGGTCGAGAGCGGCGTCAGGCTCGTGGGCGCAGAGGTCGGCGAGGGCCGGGGTGGCCCCGGCGGCGGCCACGAGGTG
>NZ_JAWOAI010000662.1:0-4597 GCF_033194735.1 Streptomyces sp. W16 | reverse complement strand
CGCCCAGCCTCGCGGCGGTTACGGCCACCCGGGTGTCGGCGCCGGTGCGCCGCAGCCGTCGTACGGCACTCCGCCGCAGCAGGCGCAGACCGCGCAGCCGTTCGGGCAGCCCCAGCCGCAGCCGACGCCCCCTCCGGGTGGGGACTTCTCGCCGTTCTGGTTCGCCGTGCCGGTGGCCCGGCCGCTGTTCGCGGAGGACGGTTCGCCGTCGCCGATCGCCGAACTCGCGCCGGGTACCTGGTACTTGGCCGTCGAGCAGCGCGGTCCGGCGCTGATCGCGCAGACGCAGGACGGCCGTCGTGGCGTACTGCAGGACACGTCCGGGATCCAGCGCGGCTGAACCCCGTACCGTCTCCCACGGCCCCTCGCCCTTCCGGGTGGGGGGCCGTTGTCGTACAGTCGCAGCCGTCTCATCGACTGGCTGACGATCCGTCAGATAGCTGACTGTGGAGGCGATATGCGGCTCGGTCTCGCACTCGGGTACTGGGGGCGCGGGCCCTCCGCCGAGCATCTGCCGCTGGCCCAGGAGGCGGAGCGGCTCGGGTACGACTCGGTGTGGACGGCCGAGTCGTGGGGTTCCGACGCCTTCACTCCGCTGACCTGGATCGCCGCGCAGACGTCAAGGATCAAGCTGGGGACGGCGGTTGCGCAGATGGCGGCCCGCTCGCCGACCACCACCGCGATGCACGCGCTCACCCTCGACCATCTGTCGGGCGGGCGGATGATGCTCGGGCTCGGACTGTCGGGGCCGCAGGTGGTGGAGGGCTGGTACGGGCGGCCGTTCCCCAAGTCGCCGCTGACCGCGACCCGGGAGTACGTCGAGGTCGTACGGCAGGTGCTGCGGCGGGAGGCGCCGGTCGAGGTGGACGGGCGGTTCCACGCGCATCCCTACCGGGGCGCGGACGGTACGGGACTCGGCAAGCCGCTCAAGTCCATCACCCACCCGCTCCGCGCCGACCTGCCGATCCTCCTGGGCGCCGAGGGGCCGAGGAACGTGGCTCAGACTGCCCAACTCGCCGACGGGTGGCTGCCGTTGTACTGGTCGCCGAGCCGCCCGGAGGTCTACGGCACGACGACCTTCCGTGACGGCTTCCTCGTCGCGCCCATGGCGCAGGTGAAGGTCTGCGACGACGTCGCCGAAGGCCTGCTCCCCGTGAAGATGATGCTCGGCTTCTACATCGGCGGGATGGGGCACGCGGCCCGCAACTTCCACGCCGACCTGATGGCACGCATGGGGTACGAGGAAGAGGCCCGGCGGATACAGGAGTTGTTCCTCGGCGGGCGCCGGGAGGAGGCCGTGCTGGCCGTGCCGGACGCGTTCGCCGACGAGATCTCGCTCGTGGGGCCGCGTGAACGGATCGCGGAGCGGCTGGAGTTGTGGCGCAAGGGCCCGGTGACGGACCTGCTGGCCCTTGCGCCCGACCCGCACACGCTGCGGGTGCTGGCGGAGCTCAACTCCTAGTAGCGGACCGGGACTCAGCCTCCGGTGAGCTGCCCGGCCGACGGCACCTTGTCGGTCACCTCGGCGCCGGCGCTCTTCCCTGCGTCCTTGACCTTGTTGATGATGTCATCGAAGGAACTCGCCGTCGCGTCCGTCGAGTCGCCCTTGCGGAGCTTGGACGGCAGGTCCTTGAGGGAGTCGATGCCGGCGGTCAGCGGGGCGAGTGCCTTGGAGAGCGTGGGGTCGCCCTGGGCGTTCTTCTTGGCCGCCTTGAGCCGGTTGTACGCGAACGCGCCCGCGAGGCCTGCCTTGACGAGGGCGAACCTGCGTCCGCCCGCACCCTTCTTGAACTTGCCGGCCTTCCAGGGCTTCACGATCCACTGGTAGGTGGCACCGGCGGCGAGGCCCGCGTTGGCGACGAAGCGGGTCTTGGCGAGCTTCTGGCGCTCGGCGGTGGTGCTGGGGCTCGGGGTGGCGGCGGCCACGACGGCGGCGGTGTTCTGCGTGGCGTCCTCGGTGGCGCTGCCACAGGCGGTGGCGCCGGCGAGCAGGGCGCAGCACAGGGTGAGCGCCACGAAGAGGCGCCGTATCGGTACGGGCACGGAATCCTCCGGGGTTTTCCCCGAGTGGGTGTCCTTACCCCGGCAGCCTCACCCGGCCGGGGCGGTTGCGCCACCTGAGGGAACCCGTTCGGGTTTCACGCACGTTTGAGCGGCAATCCGGTGTGCATGTCCCCTGAATCCCGTCGCGGCCCCAATCAGGCCGGCAACATCGTCGCGGTCGCCGCAGACATCGCGGCCCTGATCCTGGGTCTCTGGATCATGATGTACCTACTGGACGCGAACCGAGGCAACGACCTCGTGAAGTTCGTCCATGACGCGGCCACCTGGCTCGCAGGCTGGTCCCACGACCTGTTCACGTTCCACAGGGCGTGGGCCCGCGTCGTCTGCGGCTACGGCCTGGCGGCCGTGGTCTACCTGTTCATAGGCCACGCCATCGCCAACCGTATGCACAAGTACTGAGCGGCTGCGGGTCCGTCGTGGCTGAGCGCGCAGTTCCCCGCGCCCCTAAAGGCAACAGCGGGCCGGTGTTTTTAGGGGCGCGGGGCTGTATCGATTTGCGGCTCCGCCGCGTGGGCGCGACCAGCCCCCACCGGCCCGCGCTCAACAACAATCCGGATCCAGCCCATTCGGCAAATGCTCGGCGCCGAACACAGCACAGGTCGCGTCATGACCCCCCAGCGCCGCCACAGCGAGAAGCAACGACCCCGCCGTCCACGTGGTCAGCTCGCGCGGCCACACCGCATCGTCCTCGAAGACATACCCCGTCCAGTACAGCCCGGTCTCCGCATCGCGCAGGTGCTGTATCGACTGGAGAATCTCCAGGGCGCGGTCGGACTCGCCCAACACCCACAGCGCCAGGGCGAGTTCGGCGGACTCGCCCCCGGTCACCCACGGGTTGGGGACGACACACCGCACCCCTAGCCCGGGCACGACGAAGCGGCTCCAGCCCTCCTCCACCCGGGACTTGGCCTCCGTGCCGGTCAACGCGCCGCCCAGGACCGGGTAGTACCAGTCCATCGAGTAGCGGTCCTTGTCCAGGAACCGTCCGGGATGGCGGCGGATCGCGTGCCGCAGTGCGCCGACCGCCAACTCCCAGTCCGGCTGCGGCTCTTCGCGCTGTTCGGCGATCGCGAGCGCGCAGCGCAGCGCCTGGTGGATCGAGGAGGAGCCGGTGAGGAGCGCGTCCGCCGTGTCCGTCCCGTCGTCCTCCCGCTTCCAGCCAATCTGCCCACCCGGCTGCTGCAGGCGGAGGACGAACTCGACGGCCGCGAACACCGTGGGCCACAGGCGGTCGAGGAACGTGTCGTCGCCGGTCGAGAGGTAGTGGTGCCACACGCCCACGGCCACGTAGGCGACGAAGTTGGTCTCGCGCCCCCGGTCGGTGACGTCGTGCGCGTCGCCGTCGGCGTAGGCCGCGTACCAGGAGCCGTCCTCGTTCTGGTGCCGGGCCAGCCAGTTGTACGCCCGCTCGGCGGCTTCGTGTTCGCCCGCCGCGTCGAGCGCCATCGCGGCCTCGGTGTGGTCCCACGGGTCGAGGTGATGGCCCCGGAACCATGGGATCGCCCCGTCCTCCCGCTGCACGGCGAGGATGCCGGCGACGGTCGCGGCGGCCTCCTCCGCGGTGAGGACCCCGGGCAGGACGAGGTGTTCTGTCCGGGGAGCGGTCACTTGGCTTCCGCCAGGGGGAGGTGCGGCTTGGTCGCGTAGGCCACGAAGCTCTTGCCGATCAGCGGGTTCAGCGCCTGTTCGGCGACCCGGGTGGCGAGGGGTTTCTTCATGATGTCCCAGACCAGGAGCTTGTGGTACGCCTGCACCGGCAGCACCTTGTCGTTGTCCACGCCGAACGCGCACTTCAGCCACCAGTACGGCGAGTGCAGCGCGTGCGCGTGATGGGTGCCGTAGGGCTTGAGGCCGGCCTCGCGGATCTTGGTGAGGAGTTCGTCCGCCTTGTAGATGCGGATGTGGCCGCCCTCGACCTCGTGGTAGGCGTCGGACAGGGCCCAGCAGACCTTCTCGGGGCCGTAGCGCGGGACGGTGATGGCGATCCGGCCGCCGGGCTTCAGCACCCGGACCATCTCGGCGAGCACTCCCTTGTCGTCCGGGATGTGCTCCATGACCTCGGAGATGATCACGACGTCGAACGACTCGTCGGGGAACGGAAGTTGGAGCGCGTCGCCCTCCATCGCGGTGGCGGTGGCACCGGCGGGGGCCTCGCCGGCCTCCTTCATCGCCGCGAACCACTTGGCGACCTCGCGGATCTCCTCGGCGTTCTGGTCGAGGGCGACGACCTGTGCCCCTCGCCGGTAGCACTCGAACGCGTGCCGCCCGGCACCGCACCCGAGGTCCAGGACACGGTCGCCAGGGGCGAGCGGGAACCGGGAGAAGTCGACGGTCAGCACGTGGCCCTGCTTTCGGGATAGACACCGGTAACACTGGTCGGAGAAGGGGATGGAGAGGTCGTACGGCCCGCGATCGCCTCGCGATACCTGGCTGCCGTGCCCTCGGCCGCCTTGGCCCAGGTGAACCGGGCCAGCACTCGCTCACGCCCGGCCCGGCCGAGTCGCGCTCTCAGCTCCGGGTCGCCCAGCAGTCG
>NZ_JAWOAI010000661.1:0-4610 GCF_033194735.1 Streptomyces sp. W16 | reverse complement strand
CTCGGTGCCGAGCCCGGACTGACCGTCGCCGACGCGCTGCCCGACGGGAAACCCTCCGCCGTCTACGAGCCCCGCATCAGCCCCGACCGGGCGGCCGAACGCCTCGCCGCCTTCCGGGCCGAGGTCACCGCCCTGCTCGACCGAACCCCCGTATGACCGTCACGGCCAACGGCCCGCTGCCGTCGCGGAGTTACGACGTGGCGGTGGTCGGCGCCGGAGTGGTCGGCTGCGCGATCGCCCGCGAACTGGCCCGCCATCCGCAGCTGCGCGTCGCGGTCGTCGAGGCCCAGGACGACATCGGCCAGGGCACCTCCAAGGCCAACACCGCGATCCTGCACACCGGCTTCGACGCGGTACCGGGCTCCCTCGAAGCACGCCTCGTCCGCGAGGGCGCACGCCAACTCGCCGCGTACGCCGCCGAGTCGGGCATCCCCGTCGAGCCGGTCGGCGCGCTGCTCGTCGCCTGGGACGAGGAACAGCTAGCGGCGCTCCCGCACTTGGCGGAGAAGGCCGTACGCAACGAATACGGCGACGCCCGCCTCATCGAGCCGCCCGAACTCCACGAACGCGAACCACACCTCGGCCCTGGTGCGCTCGGCGCCCTGCACGTGCCCGGCGAGAGCATCATCTGCCCGTGGACGACGACACTGGCGTACGCCACACAGGCGGTCCGGCACGGAGTCGATCTGCACCTCAACTCCCGTATGGAGAAGGGGAGTCGGCAGGGCGGCACCCACGTCCTCACCACCTCCCGGGGCATCCTCCGCGCCCGTCACCTCGTCAACGCCGCCGGACTGCACGCCGACACCCTCGACCGCCGTCTCGGCCACCACGACTTCACCGTCACCCCGCGCCGGGGTCAGCTGATCGTCTTCGACAAGCTCGCCCGCGACCTGCTCCGCCACATCCTCCTGCCCGTCCCCACGGCACTCGGCAAGGGTGTGCTCGTCGCCCCGACCGTCTACGGCAACCTGCTGCTCGGCCCCACCGCCGAGGACCTGGACGACAAGCACGCGACCGGCTCGACCGCCGAAGGCCTCGCCCTGCTGCGGGAGAAGGGCGCCCGCATCCTGCCCGCGCTGCTCGACGAGGAGATCACCGCCGTCTACGCCGGACTGCGCGCCGCCACCGAGCACGACGACTACCGCATCACCGCGCACCCCGGGCAGGCGTACCTCACGGTCGGCGGCATCCGCTCCACCGGCCTGACCGCGTCCCTCGCGATCGCCGCACATGTCACCGCGCTGCTCGCCGACACGGGCCTCGACCTCGGTCCGGCGGAGGAACTGGAACCGGTCCGCATGCCGAACCTCGGCGAGGCCCACCCCCGCCCGCACCAACAGGCCGAACTCATCGCCGCCGACCCGGAGTACGGCACCCTCGTCTGCCACTGCGAGCGCGTGACGCGCGGCGAGATACGGGACGCGCTCGCCAGCACGGTCCCGCCGCGCAGCCTGGAGGGACTGCGTCGGCGTACGCGGGCCCGGGCGGGCCGCTGTCAGGGGTTCTACTGCGGGGCAGCCGTGCGGGAGCTGTTCGAAAGAGCCGAGGCGTGACCGGCCCGCCGAGCGAACACCCACCGAGCGAATACCCACCCCACGAACATCCACTGAGCGAACGCCCGCCCCACGAACGCCCACCCCGCGACGTCGACGTCCTGATCGTCGGCGCCGGCCCCGCCGGACTCGCCGCCGCCGCGCGTCTCGCCGTCGCCGGAGTCGCCCGCGTCGAAGTCCTGGACCGGGAGCAGCACGCCGGAGGAGTGCCCCGGCACTGCCACCATGGCGGCTTCGGCACCTGGACGCATCCGCTCACCGGGCCCGGGTACGCCCGCCTGGTCCTCGGTGCCGCCGTGCGTGCCGGAGCTGTCGTCCGTACCGGGGTCACGGCCCTCGACTGGGCGGGGCCGCTGGCCCTCAACACCGTTGGCCCGCAAGGGCCGGAGACCGTCCGTGCGGCGGCCGTCGTCCTCGCCACCGGTGCCCGTGAACGCCCCCGCGCCGCCCGTCTGGTGCCGGGCACCCGGCCCGACGGGGTGTACACCACCGGCGAGTTGCAGCAGGCGGTGCACCTGTACCGGCAGCGGATCGGCACCCGGGTGGTCGTGGTCGGTGCCGAGGACGTCTCCTACGCGGCGGCCGACACGGCGCGGGCCGCCGGAGCCGAAGTCGTAGCCATGGTCACCGAGTTCAGCTGTTCGCAGACGACGGCCGCTCGCGCCCGCCAGGCCCGACTCGGACACCGCGTCCCGCTGCTCACCGACGCCACGGTCGCCGAACTCCTCGGCCACGGGCGGCTGTCCGGCGTCCGCATTCGGCACCGGGACGGACGTACCGCCCAACTGGCCTGCGACACCGTCGTGTTCACCGGGGACTTCGTGCCCGACCACGAACTCGCCAGGCGTGGCGGGCTCGTTCTGGACCCCGGTACCCGGGGCCCCGCCGTCGACGGGACCCTGCACACCTCGCGGCCCGGGGTGTTCGCCGCCGGCAGTGTGCTGCACCCCGTGGAGAGCGCGGCCACCGCCACCCGCGAGGGCGCCCATGTGGCAGCCGCCGTAAGGGAGTTGCTCGCAGGTGTTGGCCAGCCTCGTGCGGCTGTCCCCATCCTCGTCGACTCGCCGTTGCGCTGGATCGCCCCGAACCGGGTCGCGCCGGACGACCGCCGCCCGTACGTCCTGCGCACGTCGGAACCGCTGCACCGCGCCGTCCTGCACGTCGTCCAGGACGGCCGCCTGCTCCACCGCGAAGGCCTCCGCGAGGCCCTCCCGAACCGCACCCTGACGCTCACGGCACGCTGGACCCACCTGGTCGACGCCGAGGGCGGCCCGGTGCGGGTGGCGCTCGACGGGCCCTGAACTTCCGACAGCGAGCGGCTCAACTCGCCGCAGTAGGCGGCCGTTTCTCACATTCCGCACCCGCCGGGCCCCGCCCGTGCGCCGATACGACGATGACCGACGCAACCGCGACAACGACCGTCCCGGCCGTTCAGGTGCGCGACCGGGCCACCTGGGCGGAGCTCTTCTTCGATCTTGTCCTCGCGTTCGGCGTGGGCCAGATCGCGCACCTGCTCGCCGGACACCCCACCTGGCCCGTCCTCGGACAGTGTCTGCTCGTGCTCGTCCCGCTCTGGTGGGCCTGGGTGGACGTCGTCATGGCGATGAACGCCGTCCACGAGACCAATCTGCAACGCGTGTTCCTCCTGATGACCGCACTCGCCGTCTACGGCATGGCAGTTGCCGCGCCGCAGGCGCTCGACAACAGCGAACAGGCCCTGCTGTACGCGGGCAGCTACCTCGCTCTGCGCCTGCTCATCGGCGAGGCCATCCGCAGAGAGTGCGCCCTCTACACCATCCACCCCTACCGGGCCGGACTCGCCTTCGCCCTGGTGCTGTTCGCCGCCGCCACCCTCCCCGCTCCCTGGCGAGAGGTGTGCTGGGCGGTCGCCGTGGTCGCCGAACTGGTGGCACCCGTGCTGCTCAGCGGCCATCTGCGGCGACTGGCCTTCGGCGTCAACCATCTCCCGGAGCGCTTCGGCCTGTTCATCATCATCGCCCTCGGCGAGAACATCTTCTCCGTCGGCGCCGGAGTCGCCAAAGGCCCGCTCGACCCGGTCAGCCTGACCGCGCTCGTCCTCGCCTTCCTCATCGGCTGCGCCCTGTGGTGGCTCTACTTCCACCTCGCCGCGTCGGCCGTCGCCCACGCCCTGCGCACCCACCCCACCCCCGCCGTCGTCGTCCGCGACGTCCTCAGCTACGGCCATCTCGCCCTGGTCACCGGCCTGTTGCTGGTCTCCGTCGGTGCCGTACGCACCGTCCACGACCCGCTCCGTGCCCCGCACTCCGGCGCCGCCGGACTGCTGCCCGTCGGCGCCGCCCTGATCCTGCTGACGTTCTGCTACACGCGTCGCCGGATGTTCGGCGCAGCGTCCGCCACCCGCTTCTACTGCGGACTGGTCCTGCTGGCCGCCGCCATCGCGGCACCCTTCGTGCCGGCCCTCGCCGTCCTGGCCCTCACCACCCTGCTGCTCTTGCTGGTCAACGCCGTGGAGCACTGGGTGATCAGTACTGGCCGGAGCGTGCCGCTGGTGCTGCGCTCACGGTCCTTCGGCGCGACCTGACGTAGTGCGGGCACGGACCTCGGGCAGTGCGGCCGGCCTCCTCGCGACGCGCGCGAGGGTCCGCCGGGCGCTCCTACGGTCGCCGTATGCAACTTTCCCGTTCGGAAGAGGAGGTGGCGTGATGCCGTCCCGCAGCGCCTTACCGGCCTTGCTGTCGCTGTCACTCGGCTACTTCAGCCTGGGGACGATCTCGCTGGCGGTGGTGGGCCTCAACGGCCCGATCGGGGACGACCTGCACGTCCAGCCCGCCTCGGTGGGCATCCTCGTCACCGTCTTCGCGCTCACCTTCGCCGTCTTCGCGCCCACCGCCCCCATCCTGCTGCGCCGGTGGAACCGCAAACGCGTCCTCCTCGTCGGCATCGGGCTCCTCACCGTCGGCGCCGCGCTCGGCGCCGTAGCACCCAACTACGGCTTCCTCACCGCCACTCGGGTCCTCGCCGCGATGGGCGCCGCCGTCTTCGGCCCCGGCGCCTCGGCGGCCGGCGCGCTCA
>NZ_JAWOAI010000660.1:0-4623 GCF_033194735.1 Streptomyces sp. W16 | reverse complement strand
CGCTCTTCCGATCTGAGTTGTTCCAGGGGCGCGTGACGTAGCCGGAAGCGCACGTCCACGAGGCCGCGCGCCGGCGCCTCGCCGAGGCCGCCGCGAAGAACGGGCCTCCCCCGCTGAACACCACGCTCGCGGTGGTCGCCACCGACGCGGATCTGTCCAAGGCGCAGGCGCAGAAGCTGGCCGGCACGGCGCACGACGGCATCGCGCGTGCCGTGCGGCCGGTGCATCTGCTGAACGACGGGGACACGGTGTTCGCGCTGGCCACCGGGGCCCGCCCGCTCGACGCCGAACACCCCCTCGCCCTGAACGACATCCTCGCGGCCGGTGCGGAGGTGGTGACCCGGGCGATCGTGCGCGCGGTGCGTGCCGCCGAGCCGGTGGACGGGCCGGGCGGGGCCTGGCCGTCGTACGAGGAGCTGTACGGGAGGCGATAGGCGCCCTGTGGCGGTGGGCATCCGGTGTTTCCGGGGATCCGTACCGGTGTTTGTCGCGGTTCTGTCACCGGATGGCGTTCGTGGGGAACGGCGGGAACCCGTGCGGGGGCGGGGACCCTCTTTGTCCACGCATCGCAGCGGATCACGCACATCACACGAACCTGGAGCAGCCCGTGACAACGCCGGACATAGCAGCGCGGCGCGTACTGGGGGCCATCGCCGCCCTGATGGTCGGCACCCTCACCCTCAGCGCGTGCGGCGGCAACGCCAGCGCGGATTCCGACACCAACAGCAAGGGTGGCGGCGGGACGTCCGCCAAGACGTCCACCGCGAAGATCGTCATCTCGGCGAAGGACGGTTCGACGAACGCGTCCATCAACGCGACGGGCGTGCAGGTCAGCGACGGCAAGTTGACCGACGTGAAGATGACGGTGGCCGGGTCCGGGCAGGCCGTGGAGGGCGTGGTCTCGGCGAACGGCGGGAACTGGAAGCCGAAGGAACAGTTGGAGCGCGGTACGAAGTACCAGATCTCGGCGACCGCGAAGGACGCGAGCGGTAAGACCTCCGCGGCCAACTCGATCTTCACGACGGTCAGTTCGGCCAACAGCTTCATAGGGACGTACACGCCGGACAACGGGACGACGGTCGGTGTGGGGATGCCGGTGTCGTTCACCTTCGACAAGGTGATCGGCGACAGGAAGGCCGTGCAGTCGCACATCACGGTCACATCCAGCAGCGGGCAGCAGGTCGTGGGGCACTGGTTCGGGGCGCAGCGGCTCGACTTCCGGCCCCAGGACTACTGGAAGGCCGGTTCCAAGGTCACGATGAAGATCGACCTGGACGGCGTGGAGGGCGCGAACGGCGTCTACGGCGTGCAGAAGAAGACCGTGACCTTCACCGTCGGCCGTTCGCAGGTCTCCACGGTCGACGTGAACACGCAGACCATGACGGTGGTGCGGGACGGGCAGACCCTCAAGTCGCTGCCGATCTCCTCGGGCAGCCCGGAACACACCACGGACAACGGGCAGATGGTGATCTCCGAGAAGTTCACGCAGACGCGGATGAACAGCCAGACGGTCGGGCTGGGCGGTGAGTACGACATCCCGGACGTGCCGCACGCGATGCGGCTGACCTCGTCCGGGACGTTCATCCACGGCAACTACTGGTACAACAAGGCCAATCCGCCCTTCGGCCAGACCGGCACCAGTCACGGCTGTGTAGGGCTCGCGGACGTCCAGGGCGCGCAGGGCGCGACGAACGCCAAGTGGTTCTACGACAACTCACTGATCGGGGACGTCGTGATCGTGAAGAACTCCCCCGACAAGACGGTCGCCCCGGACAACGGGCTCAACGGCTGGAACCTGGCGTGGAGCGAGTGGACCGCCGGAAGTGCCGCCTGACCGGCAGGTTTTGACGGATCTTCGGGCCGCGCGGGAACATCTCGCGCGGCCCGCGCGTTTTCCGGGCATACGTTTTCTCGGTTCACAGGAATGATGTCCGACCGAGGGGCTACGGTATGCACCCACAAGGTGACATGCAGCAACGCCGGGAGAAGCCTTGAGCGTTCCGTACGACACGGCAGCGTACGAACCACCCGAGTCGCACGAGTCTCCGGAGGAGCACCTCGCGCGACTGCTCGGCCGTGCCCTGAACTCCTTCGAGCTGCCGGACGAGACGATACGGCAGGTCCTGGACTGCGCGCTGGCGTACGACAGTTCGCTGCACTCCGCGCACCACAGCGCGGGCCTGCACCGGGAGACGTACCGGCACACCTGGCTGCTCACCGACGGTTCGGCGCTGACCCTGTGGGAGCTCGTCCACAACACCGTGCTGGGCCGGGAGGCGCAGCACGAGGTGTACGTCGACGAGGAGGAGCTGCGCACGGCGACCGCGCGTCTGCCGATGCCGCCGGACACGACGGACTTCGAACTCCCGGTGCTGGTGCACCTGTCACCGATCCCGGAGCCCCGGCACGCGTATCTGGCGGACAACTCGGCGGACCACGCGCGCCGCTTATTGCGCCGCGCGGAGAACACGGACCAGCCGGACGAGGAGACGGCGGCGCTGCTGGCGACGGCGTTCGCGCACCAGATCATCCAGGCCTTCGGCCGCCCGTACCGAGCGGGTCGCGCGGCGGTGTGCTTCTCGCTCTACGAGCACGCGTTCCTGTTGCCCGACGGTGCGGAGATCTCCCTGTGGGAGGTCGAGCACACGGCCACGCCCGACGGCCGTCACATGTGCGAGGTCTACGTCAGCGAGGACGCGGCTCGGGACGCGATGGAGCGGCGGGCGGCGCAGGTCTCCTGAGGCCGGGCGGGTGTCAACGCCCGTCGCTGAGCTGTCGTACGAGACCCGCGAAGGCGTCGCGCTCGGCCGGGGTCAGTTCGACGGACTCCAGGTGGGGTGCGGTGTCGCGCCGGCCCGGGAGGCCGTGGAGCGGGTGGGCCGCGTGCCACACGGTGGGTTCGGCGAGGGCGCGGCGCAGGATGCGCGTCAGGCCGAGCACCCAGGCGACGGTCGCCAGGGCGAGAACGGCAACACCGGTCAGCTGGAGGATGGAGACGTGCTCAGGCATGCGTTCCAGTAGACACCACGGTCCGGGACCGTGGTCCCGGACCGTGACGTATCTCGCAGTTGCCGTGAACACCTCACGGCAGCCCAAAAGCGGCTAGACGGCGACCGGCTGCTTCGCGTCCGCCGTGGGGGCGGATATGTCCTCCGGCGCTCCGGGGGCCGCAGCGCCGGCGGCCGGCTTGCGCATTCCCTTCAGTACGACGACCAGGCCCGTCGTGACGCACATGCCGACCGCGATGGCGATCAGGTACAGGAACGGGCTGCCGATCAGCGGGACCACGAAGATGCCGCCGTGCGGGGCGCGCAGGGTCGCGCCGAAGGCCATCGACAGGGCGCCGGTGATCGCGCCGCCCACCATCGAGGACGGGATGACCCGCAGCGGGTCGGCCGCCGCGAACGGGATGGCGCCCTCGGAGATGAAGGAGGCGCCCAGGACCCAGGCGGCCTTGCCGTTCTCGCGCTCGGTCTCGGTGAAGAGCTTGCCGCGCACGGTCGTGGCCAGGGCCATCGCCAGCGGCGGGACCATGCCGGCCGCCATGACCGCGGCCATGATCTTCATCGCCGAGTCACTGGGGTTCGACACCGCGATACCCGCCGTGGCGAAGGTGTACGCGACCTTGTTGACCGGGCCGCCGAGGTCGAAGCACATCATCAGGCCGAGCAGGGCGCCCAGCAGGATGGCGTTCGAGCCGCTGAGGCCGTTGAGCCAGTCGGTCATGCCCTTCTGCGCGGAGGCGATCGGTTTGCCGATCACCACGAACATCAGGAACCCGACGATCACCGTGGAGATCAGTGGGATCACCACGACCGGCATGATCCCGCGGACCGCCTTCGGGATCTTCACCTTCTGGATGGCCAGCACCACACCACCGGCGATCAGACCGGCCGCCAGACCGCCGAGGAAACCGGCGTTGATGGTGGAGGCGATCATGCCGCCGACGAAGCCGGGCACCAGACCGGGCCGGTCCGCCATGCCGTAGGCGATGTAACCGGCCAGCACCGGGACCAGGAAGCCGAAGGCGACGGCGCCGATCTGGAACATCAGCGCGGCCCAGCTGTCCGTCTGCGTCCACACGAAGTGCTGCATGACCGAAGGGGCGGACTTGATCTCGTAGCCGCCGATCGCGAAGCCGAGGGCGATCAGCAGACCGCCGGCCGCGACGAACGGGACCATGTAACTGACGCCGGACATCAGCCACTTGCGGAGCATCGAGCCGTAGCCCTCGCCCGCCTCGCCGCCGCGCTCGACCGGCGTCGGCGCGGATCCGCCGGTGACCTCGCCGCGCTCCGCCTTGCCGCGGACCTCGGTGATCAGTTCGGCGGGACGGTTGATGCCCGCCTTCACACCGACGTCGATGGTGGGCTTCCCGGCGAAGCGTTCCTTCTCCCGTACGGGCACGTCGTGGGCGAAGATCACGGCGTCCGCCGCCGCGATCACCGCCGGGTCGAGCCGGGTGAAACCGGCCGAGCCCTGCGGCTCCACGACGAGGTCGACACCGGCGTCGCGGCCCGCGTTCTCCAGCGCCTCGGCCGCCATGTAGGTGTGTGCGATGCCGGTCGGGCAGGAGGTGACGGCGACGATCCGGAACGGCTGCTCCTCGGCGCCGGCGCCCTT
>NZ_JAWOAI010000659.1:0-4636 GCF_033194735.1 Streptomyces sp. W16 | reverse complement strand
GCCGGGTCGCCGTGGGCTCGCACGACGGCCGTGTCCTCCTCGTCGAGCGCGAGACCGGCGAGGTCCGCGAGGTGGACCGCAGCGAGAACGGCGACGTGTCGGGCCTCGCCTTCTCCCCGGACTCCGCCTGGCTCGCCTGGTCGCACCCCGGCCCGCGCCCGCTGCGCCAGCTCAAGCTCGCCAACACCACCGACCTGTCGGTCACCGAGGCGACCCCGCTCCGCTTCCAGGACTACGCCCCCGCCTTCACCCTCGACGGCAAACACCTGGTCTTCCTCTCCACCCGCTCCTTCGACCCGGTCTACGACGAACACGTCTTCGACCTGGCCTTCGTGGTCGGCGACCGCCCGCACCTGATCACCCTCGCCGCCACCACCCCGTCCCCCTTCGGACCCCAGCGGCACGGCCGCCCCTTCGAGACCCCCGACAAGGACGAGACCCCCGACAGCGAGGGCCGCCCCACCACCCGCGTCGACCTCGAAGGCCTCGCCGACCGCATCGTCGCCTTCCCCGTCGAGGCCGGCCGCTACTCCAACCTGCGCGCCGCCAAGGACGGCGTCCTGTGGCTGCGCCACCCCGTGCAGGGCGTCCTCGGCGCCACCCGCGCGACCCCCGAAGACCCGGACCCCAAAACCGAGTTGGAGCGCTACGACCTCGCCCAGCAGCGCATCGAGCACCTCGCCGGGGACGCCGACCACTTCGAGGTAAGCGGCGACGGCAAACGCGTCCTGCTGCGCACCGACCACAAACTGCGGGTCGTCCCGAGCGACCGCCGCGCCCCCTCCGAGGACGACGACAGCGACTCGAACATCAACGTCGACCTCACCCGCATCCGCCAGACCGTCGACCCGGCCGCCGAATGGCGCCAGATGTTCGACGAGACCGGCCGCATCATGCGCGACAACTTCTGGCGCGCCGACATGAGCGGCGTCGACTGGGACGGCGTCCTCGACCGCTACCGCCCCGTCCTCGACCGCCTGGCCACCCACGACGACTTGGTCGACCTCCTCTGGGAGGTGCACGGCGAACTCGGCACCTCGCACGCCTACGTCACCCCGCGCGGCGGCTACGGCCACGGCGAACGACAGGGCCTGCTCGGCGCCGACATCTCCCGTTACGAGGACGGCAGTTGGCGTATCGACCGGGTCCTGCCCTCCGAGACCTCCGACCCGGCAGCCCGCGCCCCGCTCGCCGCACCCGGCGTCGCCGTCCGCGCGGGCGACGCGATCCTCGCGGTCGCCGGCCGGCCCGTCGACCCGGTCACCGGACCGGCCCCCCTCCTGGTCGGTACGGCAGGCAAGCCCATCGAGCTGACGATCTCCCCGGCCGGCGGCGGCGACCCCCGCCACGCGGTCGTCGTCCCCCTCGCGGACGAGGAACCGCTGTACTACCACGCATGGGTGGCCGACCGCCGCGCCTACGTCCACGAGAAGTCCGGCGGCCGGCTCGGCTACCTCCACGTCCCCGACATGCAGGCCCCCGGCTGGGCCCAGATCCACCGCGACCTGCGCGTAGAGGTGGCCCGAGAAGGCCTGGTGGTCGACGTCCGCTACAACCGCGGCGGCCACACCTCGCAGTTGGTGGTCGAGAAACTGGCCCGCCGCATCGTCGGCTGGGACCTCCCCCGAGGCATGCGCCCCTACAGCTACCCCGAGGACGCCCCCCGGGGCCCCGTAGTGGCCGTGGCCAACGAGTTCTCCGGCTCCGACGGCGACATCGTCAACGCGGCGATCAAGGCGCTGGGCATCGGCCCGGTGGTCGGTACGCGTACGTGGGGCGGCGTGATCGGCATCGACAGCAGGTACCGGTTGGTCGACGGCACACTCGTCACCCAGCCCAAGTACGCGTTCTGGCTTGAGGGTTACGGGTGGGGGGTCGAGAACCACGGGGTGGATCCCGACGTAGAGGTGGTGCAGCGGCCTCAGGATTATGCGGCGGGGCGCGACGCACAGCTGGACGAGGCAATCAGGCTGGCGCTGGAGAAACTGGAGACCGTTCCCGCAAAAACACCCCCTGGATTGCCCACCTAGGGGCGCGGGGAACTGCGCGACCAGCCACGACGGCGCAGCACTTAACGACGATACGATGCCCACCGTAAAGCGCCGCTCACCTCCCGGAGGGGATCCCACATGTCAGGGGAACCACAGGACGACTGCCTGTTCTGCAAGATCGTCGAGGGCCACATCCCGGCGACGATCGTCCGCGAAACAGCCACCACCGTCGCGTTCCGGGACATCAACCCCCAGGCCCCGACCCACGTCCTGGTGATCCCCCGCGTCCACTACCCCGACGCCGCCTCCCTCGCCGCCGCCGAACCGGCAATCGCCGCAGACGTACTGCGCGAGGCCGGCGAGGTGGCGACCGACGAGAAGCTCGACAGCTACCGGGTGATCTTCAACACCGGCAGCGGCGTGGGCCAGACCGTGTTCCACGCCCACGCGCACGTCATGGGCGGCCGTGGCATGCAGTGGCCCCCCGGGTAACTCACCGTGTCCGTACGTGAATTGGTGATCCTCGGCACCGCCAGCCAGGTCCCCACCCGCCATCGCAACCACAACGGCTACCTCCTCCGCTGGGACGGCGAGGGCATCCTCTTCGACCCCGGCGAGGGCACCCAGCGCCAGATGCTCCGCGCCGGGGTCGCCGCGCACGACCTCAACCGGATCTGCGTCACCCACTTCCACGGCGACCACTCCCTCGGCCTCGCGGGCGTCATCCAGCGCATCAACCTGGACCGCGTCCCGCACCCGGTCACCGCGCACTACCCGAAGTCCGGCCAGCGCTTCTTCGACCGCCTGCGCTACGCCACCGCGTACCGCGAGACAGTAGGCATCACCGAGGCCCCGGTGGCCGAGGACGGCGTGCTCGTCACCACGCCCTCCTACACCCTGGAGGCCCGCAGGCTCTCCCACCCCGTCGAGTCCTACGGCTACCGCCTCACCGAGCCCGACGGCCGCCGCATGCTCCCCGACCGTCTCGCCGCGCACGGCATCAAGGGCCCGGACGTGGGCCGTATCCAGCGCGAGGGGGTCGTGGACGGCGTATCGCTCGAAGACGTCAGTGAGGTCCGTCCCGGGCAGCGGTTCGCGTTCGTCATGGACACCCGCCTCTGCGACGGAGTACACGCCCTCGCGGAGGGCTGCGACCTGCTGGCGATCGAGTCGACGTTCCTGGACGAGGACGAGCAACTGGCCGTAGACCATGGCCACTTGACCGCAGGACAGGCGGCACGGGTGGCGAAGGACGCGGGGGTACGGCATCTCGTCCTCACCCACTTCAGCCAGCGCTACTCCGAGCCGGAGGAGTTCGAGCGGCAGGCGCGGGCCGCGGGCTTCGAGGGGGAGCTGACCGTGGCGCACGATCTACTCAGGGTGCCGGTTCCGAAACGGCGATAAAACACCCGTACGATACTTCGATGCCCATTCCCAAAGCCGAACTGCACCTGCACATCGAAGGCACCCTCGAACCCGAGCTGGCGTTCGCCCTCGCCGCCCGCAACGGCGTCGAGCTGCCGTACGCGGACACCGAGGCGCTCCGCAAGGCGTACCTCTTCGAGGACCTGCAGTCCTTCCTGAACCTCTACTACGAGCTGATGGCCGTCCTGCGCACCGAGCAGGACTTCGAGGACCTCGCCAACGCCTATCTCGCCCGGGCCGCCGCGCAGGGCGTACGGCACGCGGAGATCTTCTTCGACCCGCAGGCGCATATCGCCCGGGGCGTGGACATGGGCACGGTGGTGGAGGGCCTGTGGCGGGCGCTGGGCGACAGCGAGACCAACCACGGCATCTCGACCCGGCTCATCATGTGCTTCCTGCGCGACGAGTCCGCCGACTCGGCCTTGGAAACCCTGGAGGCGGCGAAGCCGTACCTCCACCGGATCACCGGCATCGGCCTCGACTCGGCCGAGGTCGGCCACCCGCCGGTGAAGTTCCGCGAGGTCTACGAGGCCGCCGCCGCGCTAGGCCTACGACGGGTCGCGCACGCCGGTGAGGAGGGCCCGCCGGCCTACATCACCGAGGCGCTGGACGTCCTCGGCGTCGAGCGGATCGACCACGGGCTGCGCTGCATGGAGGACGGGGAGTTGGTGGCGCGGCTGGTGCGGGACCGTATCCCGCTGACGTTGTGCCCGCTGTCGAACGTACGGTTGCGTGCCGTGGACGTCCTCGCCGAGCACCCGCTCCCCGCCATGCTGGACGCGGGCCTGCTCTGCACGGTCAACTCCGACGACCCGGCCTACTTCGGCGGCTACGCGGGCGACAACTTCGACGCGGTGCGCTTGGCGCTGGGCCTGAGCGGGGAGCGGTTGCGGGAGTTGGCCAGGAACTCCTTCGTGGCGTCGTTCTTGGAGGACGACGAGGAGCTGCGGGCTCGTTATCTGGCCGAGGTGGAGGCGTACGAGTTCTCGTAGGCGGGTGGTGTTGTGGCTGCGGGCCGGTGGCGGCTGGTCGCGCCCCGCGGCGGAGCCGCATGTCGATACAGCCCCGCGCCCCTTACAGGGCGCGATGCCGGAGCCTCGATGATGAGCTCGACCGGTTGCAGTCGCCGTCGCCAGCCGGGGTGCACGGCGACCGCCGTCATCGGCACCGCCACCACGAGCAGGCCCGCCGCGAGGACTAGGCCCATCGCCGGGAACCCC
>NZ_JAWOAI010000658.1:0-4639 GCF_033194735.1 Streptomyces sp. W16 | reverse complement strand
CGCCTGGGGCGCCCCGCACGGCGGCGGTCACGGCGGTGGCCACTACGGCGGTCACGGCGGCCACCACCGTCACAAGAGCTTCGGCCACATGCTGTTCTCCAGCTGACCGGCACACGGAGAAGCCCCCGGACGCGGTGAGCGCCGGGGGCTTCGGTGTGTGGACGATACTGGGATTGAACCAGTGACCTCTTCCGTGTCAGGGAAGCGCTCTCCCGCTGAGCTAATCGTCCTCGGGACCACGATCCGCAGATCATGGGCGGTGCGTGCGCGATACTGGGATTGAACCAGTGACCTCTTCCGTGTCAGGGAAGCGCTCTCCCGCTGAGCTAATCGCGCGGGGATCCTTGCGGATCAGTGGACGATACTGGGATTGAACCAGTGACCTCTTCCGTGTCAGGGAAGCGCTCTCCCGCTGAGCTAATCGTCCTTGGAGGTGGAGACGGGATTTGAACCCGTGTAGACGGCTTTGCAGGCCGTTGCCTCGCCTCTCGGCCACTCCACCAGGAGCGTAGGGGTTCGGGAAGATCCCCCACTTCCTGCGAGCGGACGACCAGGTTCGAACTGGCGACCTCAACCTTGGCAAGGTTGCGCTCTACCAACTGAGCTACGTCCGCTTGTCGTTTCCGCTCGGCTTGCGCGTCGCGGCGACGAGTTGAACTCTAGCGGATTCCGGGGCCAGCACAAAAACGCGTTTGTGCAGCGTGCTGGCCTGCGACTACGGGAACACATGGTCAGGGCACCCGCGGTGACATGGCCGGGCAACCTGTGAGACACCCGCCATAGACTCGACGACGTGTCCCGCCTCGTCTCTCTCGCCCGTTTCGGCGGCCGTGTCGCCACCGGCCTCCTCGATGTCACCAGCGATCCCGCGGCCCTGGACTCCACCGGCTTCTGGGCGGTCGCGGCCGACTACGAGGGCCGTCTGACCTGCGCACGCTTCCGCGACGTACGACCCGAACCGGTCCCGGCACCCGTCCCCGGCGCCTGGCACGGACCCGCGACCGACGCCTGGACCACCTCCCTCGACCGAGCCGCCTACACCGCGGGTGTCCGCCGGATCCGGGAGCACATCGCGGCCGGCGAGGTCTACCAGGCCAACCTGTGCCGTGTCCTGTCGGCGCCCGTCGCCCCCGACGCCGACGTGGACGCCCTGACCGCCCTGCTCGCACGCGGCAACCCGGCTCCGTACGCAGGAACGATCCGGCTGCCCGGTCACGGCGTCGAGATATCCACCGCGTCACCCGAACTCTTCCTGCGCCGTACCGGGCGCGTCGTCGAGTCCGGCCCGATCAAGGGCACCGGGCGGACGGAGGCGGACCTGCTGCAGAAGGACTACGCCGAGAACGTGATGATCGTGGACCTGGTCCGCAACGACATCGGGCGCGTCTGCGCCACGGGGACCGTGACCGTGCCTGACCTGTGTGTCGTCGAGAAGCACCCCGGTCTCGTCCATCTCGTGTCGACGGTCCGGGGCGAGCTGCCCACGGCCGCGGGCTGGCCGGAGCTGCTGGCCGCCGCCTTCCCGCCCGGGAGCGTCACCGGCGCCCCCAAGTCCAGTGCCCTGCGCATCATCGACGCCCTGGAGACCGCGCCCCGGGGTCCCTACTGCGGGGGTATCGGCTGGGTCGACGCCGACCGGGGCACCGGCGAACTGGCCGTCGGCATCCGCACCTTCTGGATCGACCGCGCCGACGGCATGCTCCGCTTCGGCACCGGCGCCGGCATCACCTGGGGGTCGGACCCAGAGGGGGAGTGGCGGGAGACCGAGCTGAAGGCGTCACGACTGCTCGCGGTAGCGTCGGGCGCGTACGAGGCGAGCGGAGGGGCTCTTTCATGAAGATCTGGCTCGACGGCGGGCTGCAGGACATCGAGTCCGCCCGTGTCTCCGTCTTCGACCACGGACTGACCGTGGGCGACGGCGTTTTCGAGACGGTGAAGGCGACGGAGGGAAAGACGTTCGCGCTGACCCGCCATCTCGACCGGCTGACCCGCTCCGCGCGCGGACTCGGGCTGCCAGACCCCGACCTCGACGAGGTCCGCCGAGGCTGCGCGGCCGTCCTGGACGCCAACCCGCTGCCGTTCGGCAGGCTGCGCATCACGTACACCGGCGGTCACGGACCCCTCGGCTCCGACCGCGGCGAGCACGGTTCGACCCTGGTGGTCGCCCTCGGCGAGGCGAAGCGCCGCCCCGACTCCACAGCCGCGGTCACCGTCCCGTGGACCCGCAACGAGCGCGGCGCCCTCGCCGGCCTCAAGAGCACCTCCTACGCCGAGAACGTCGTCGCCCTCGCCCGCGCCCACCAACACGGCGCCTCCGAGGCCTTGTTGGCCAACACGGTCGGACAGCTCTGCGAAGGCACCGGCTCGAACGTCTTCGTCGTCCTGGACGGCGAGATCCACACCCCGCCGGTCACCTCCGGCTGCCTCGCCGGCATCACCCGCGCCCTGACCGTCGAATGGACGGGAGCCAAGGAGACCGACCTGCCGTTCGACGTCCTGGAGCGCGCCGACGAGGTCTTCCTCACGTCGTCGTTGCGGGACGTACAGGCCGTCCACCTGCTCGACGACCGTCAACTCCCGGGCGTGGCAGGGCCGGTGACCGCCAAGGCCATGCGCGTCTTCGACGAGCGGTCGGGCGACGACCTTGATCCATAGAAGCAGCACATATTGGGCTGACCTGGTGCTCCCGGTCGGGTAGAACACAGTTGATGACCACGACCCTGCGGCCGACCGAGCCGCTTCAGCGCGAGGCCGACGGGACGCGTTCACGCCGCTACCAGGTGTGTGTGAACAGCCGTCCCGTCGGCGCGATACACCTCGGCACGAGTCCGTTCTTCGGCGACTCGGTGGCCCAGATCCTGGACCTGCGCATCGACGAGCAGGACGGCCGGCGCGGCCGGGGCACCGTGGCCGCACTCGCCGCCGAGGAGGTGGTGCGGGGGTGGGGCTGCGAGCGGATCGAGGCAGCCGTGCCCGCGGAGGCGGAGGCGGCACTCAAGATGGCGACCAACCTCGGATACGTCGTCCGCAACCGCCACATGGAGAAGCCCCTCGGCGACACCGCGCCCGAACTGCCCGCGGGAAGCCGGGGTCGGCCCATGACCCAGGAGGAGTACGGCCCGTGGGAGGACCTCGGGACGGAGGACTTCATCCTGAGCTGGACCCAGCGCGGGGTGCCCGAGGCCGAGGCCCGGACCAGGGCTCTGCAGAGCAACGCCGATTTCCTGCCCGACGGACTCGCCACCGCGGACATGCTCTTCGGCGTCCTGGAGCATGAGGGCACAGTGGTGGGCACGCTCTGGACGGGTATCCGTGACGGCAAGGCCTTCGTCTACAAGGTCGAGTCCGACGCCCGCCACCGGGGCAAGGGTCACGGCCGTTCCCTGATGCTCCTGGCCGAGGCGCAGGGCATCGCGGCGGGTCTGCCGGCCATCCGCTTGAACGTCTTCCAGGGCAACACCCCGGCCGAGCGGCTCTACGAGTCACTCGGCTACGAGACGGTCATCTACTACCTGTACAAGAGCCTGCTCTGAGGCGTGTGCCGAGGTGTGCTTCGGGGCTCACTCGCTCCCGGCGAGCGGCCGGTCGGCGATCTCCTCGATGCGGGCGCGCAGCCCTTCCTGGCTCTTGCTGCCGTCAAGGCGTTCGCCGCCGATGACGTACGTCGGGATGCCGGTCACGCCGATGGCCTTGCCCTCGGCCTGGTCGGCGTCGACGATCAGGATGTGCCGGCCGTCGATCAGCGCGGTGTCGAACTCCTCGGCGTCCAGACCGAGTTCGCCGGCCACCTCGACCAGGAAGGCTTCTCCCTTACGGTCCAGCTCCTCGACCCGGCCGAGCACGGCCTCGATGTAGTCCCAGCCCCGCCCCTGCTCCACGGCCTCCTCGGCGGCCTGCGCGGCGGCGAAGGCGTGCTTGTGTTTCTCCAGCGGGAAGTGCCGCAGCCGCAGTTCCAGCCGGTCGCCGTAGCGGGCCCGTAGGGCGCGCAGATCGTCCAGCGCGGTGCGGCAGTCCGTGCACTGGAGCTCGCACCAGACGTCGAGGACGGGGGTGCGCGCGGAGGAGAGGTCACTCATGGGACCAGTCTCCCAGCCCCGGATGCACCGTCCCAACCGGGACCACAGGGTCCGAGGGGCGCGGGTGTACGTCGCCGACCGGCACCTGGGGAGGATGCGACCCGGAGATGTCCCTGATGTCCTACCGGGGCATGGCATCCCGGGGACCGGACGGTGCAGGATGGAAGGGACGAAGTGCGACCTGCCGGGCCGACGTGTCCGAGCGGACCGACCTCGTCCGACCGAGAGTGCCCGACGGAACTGCCTGGAGGACCGGATGATTGCCGAGACCGTCTGTTCCGCCGCCTCCGCGGCAGGCCTGGGCATCGCGGCGGTCACCGCGTACCGCAAGCGTTTTCTCTCCGCCGCTCGTATCGCCGCCTATTCGCTGGTCCCCGTCGGCCTGGTGATGACCGGTGTCGTCGGCTGGGCCGCCGACACCGCGTTCAGTCCCATGGCCTGGGCGGGTTTCGTCGTACTCGGCGGTGCCTGGCTGCTCTTCACGGGCACCCGCGCCGTGGAGCGCCGCCGTGGCGGCACCCGCAAGGAGCGCAGGGCGGCCCGGGCCGCGGACCGGTCGGACG
>NZ_JAWOAI010000657.1:0-4640 GCF_033194735.1 Streptomyces sp. W16 | reverse complement strand
TGGCGGGTCGAACTGCCGCTGGGCGCACCCCAGGTGACGTGCGGATCGGGCGTGCCGTCCCCCTCGGTCCAGCCCTTGGTGACGAGCACGGTCGCGAGCAGGGCGAGGGAGGTCAGGCCCACACCCACGGCCGCCGCCCTGGGGTGTCTGCGCGGGAGGGCGAGGAGGCCGTCCGGGGTGGGGCGGTGGCGGCCCATCGGGCGCCGGACAGCACGGGCGGGGTTCCCGGGCGTCGCGCGGCCGGGCCGGGAGTCGAGGTAGCGGCGGGCGCCCCAGCCGAGGACGGTCTCGGCGAGCAGCACTTCGAGGCCGCCGTCGAAATGGCTCAACTGCTCCGCCGCGAAACGGCAGTAGCGGCATGTCATGAGATGCCGTTGCACATCGGGCAACAGACTGCCGCCGCGGCGGATCGGGACGTCGAGCAGACGGTTGTAGTAGCGGCATTCCGGAGTTGGCGCGAGTTCCTGGTGGGCACGGACACAGCCCGACCTGAATTGTTCACGCGCCTGATCCAGCGCGGCGGTCGCGGTGGCCTCGTCCACGCCCAGCAGACCGGCCGGTACGGTTATGGGTTCGGCCTCGACCTCGGTGTGCCACAGCAGGCATTGGGAGGCGCCCGGCAGCTTGCCGAAAGCGCGTTCTGCGAGCTTCCGCCTTTCGGAGGTCCCGGGCCTCGCCGCGCGTAGACCTCGGCCGCCAGTGGGTTTACGAAGTTCCGGCAGCAGCTCGGGAATTCGTTCATCGGCGGCCCACTTCTTCACCATCTCCCTGACCGCCACAAGGAGTTGGGGCCGCAGGGCGCCACCGGTCACCCGGCTGGCGAGTACCTGATGGAAGGCGGCGCTCGCCACCATGGACGCCGAACTCTCGGCGGTGGCAAGGCAGATGACCGCATATTCACTTGTCGACTGCCAGTGGCGCGCGAGCAGCAGGGCGGCGGCACGAGTGCCCGCGGCTTTTTCGCCGAGTTGCGCCACGAGATTGCGGTCCGACTCCCCCGGACTCGATCCGGGGCGAGGCGGGAAGGGCGGGCGTGGGGGGTAGGGGGATTGCACGGGACCATTTCCTTCCAAGCCGCAGGACGGCACACGAATGCCCGACCATCGGAAAGCAGGTGCTTGATTGGTGCATACCTATGAGATGTCAGAAACGACGCTGACCATTGCCTTCTCACAGCCGGCCTCATGAGGTGGCTCACACTCGCACAAGCCTCTGACAGGAAACAAGGAGTTAGGGTGACCGATGTTCAAAACGCTGTGAATTCAGATTGGTTACCGGCGGTATCCACAGGCGTCTGCACAGAATCTCCAACTCCCCCGCTCTCCCGCTCCCGCTCTCCCGCGAACTAGGAGAGGCGCACAGGGAACTCCGAAGTTTCTCTCGGGATGCTCTCATCGCGATGGGCCAGCATGAGCCGCATGATCGCCCCCCACTCTTCAGCCACCCCCGCACGCGCCCCCGTCCCCACGGTCCGCAAGGCGGTCGTCCCGGCCGCCGGGCTCGGCACGCGGTTCCTGCCCGCGACGAAGGCGACGCCGAAGGAAATGCTCCCGGTCGTCGACAAGCCCGCGATCCAGTACGTCGTCGAGGAGGCCGCGGCGGCCGGGCTCGACGACATCCTGATGGTCACCGGCCGGCACAAGCGCGCCATCGAGGACCACTTCGACCACGCCTTCGAACTCGAACAGGCCCTGGCCGCCAAGGGCGACACCGTGCGCCTGGACGCCGTACGCGATCCCGCACGCCTCGCCGACATCCACCACATCCGCCAGGGCGACCCGCTCGGCCTCGGGCACGCGGTGCTCTGCGCCCGCCACCACGTCGGCGACCAGCCGTTCGCCGTCCTCCTCGGCGACGACCTGATCGACCCGCGCGAGACCCTGCTCAGCCAGATGCTGGAGGTCCGCGAACGATACGCCGGCAGCGTGGTCGCCCTCATGGAAGTCCCGGAAGAACAGGTCCACTTGTACGGCTGCGCGGCCGTCGAGCCGACCGGTGAGGACGGTGTCGTACGCGTCACCGGCCTGATCGAGAAGCCGTCCCGCGAGGACGCGCCGAGCCGCTACGCCGTCATCGGCCGCTACGTCCTCGACCCCGCGATCTTCCCCACCCTGGAGCGCACCCCGCCCGGCCGCGGCGGCGAGATCCAACTGACCGACGCCCTCCAGGAGTTGGCCACCGGCGGCACGGTCCACGGAGTCGTCTTCAAGGGCCTGCGCTACGACACCGGCGACAAGGCCGACTATCTGCGCACGGTGGTCCGGCTGGCCTGCGACCGCCAGGACCTCGGGCCCGAATTCGTCGCGTGGCTCAAGGAGTTCGTGGCAGGGCTGGAGGGCAGCGAGAGCGGCGAGGGCGCGCGGATCGCGGCCTGAACCCACGCACACGAGGGCCCGGCCATCCTTGGGCGATGGCCGGGCCCTCGTAGCGGAATCGAGTTGATCAGCCGTTCGGCCGGAGCGTCCAGGTGACCGTCATCTCGCCCGTCACTGCGCCGTCCTCGCGCTGGATGGCGACGGTGACCGGGAACTCGGGGCGCTCGCCCGCGTCGAGCTCGGCGACGACATCGGCGACGGGGCGGCCGAGGGTCGCGGTGGCCTTCACCGGGCCGAGGGCGATCTTCTTGAACGCGATCTCGGCGTTGACCGGGAGCGGCACGGCCCGCGAGAGCTGGTCGCCGAAGGCGGCGAGGACGATCGCGCCGCTGGCGGACTCGCCGAGGGTGAACATGGCACCGGCATGCGGCCCGCCGACGTGGTTGCGGTACTCGCTCTGGTCCGGCAGGGCCAGCACGGCCCGCTCCGGACTGGTCTCCAGGTACTCCAGGTTCAGGGTCCGAACCATGGGCACCGTGGCGGCGAGCAACTCGCCGATGGACATCTGATCTGCGCTCATGAGCGGCATGTTACCCATGAGTAGCCAATTCCGGCCAGACCTGTGCGCCGGCAAACACCGTCCGATCCCCGAGTTGGTACGACCCTGACAAGGGCCGGTGACCCCACCATGTCCCACGTCGCACTAGGGTTACTGCCCATGTGGCCAGGACAGCAGCCGCCCGGGGGCGAGCAGAACCCGCAACAGAACCCGCAGCACAACCCGTACCAGCAGCCGGGGTACCAACAGCCGAATCCGTATCAGCAGCCCGGCTACCAGCAGCCCAACCCCTATACGCAGCAACCGCAGTGGGGTGCTCCGGGCCCCGCGGGCGGACCGCAGCCGCCGCAGGGCGGGGGTGGCGGAAACCGGACGAAGGTGATCGCGATCGTCGCCGCCACGGCCGTCGTCGTGGCCGCCGGGGTGACCGGATTCCTGGTCCTGGGCGGGAACAAGGACGACAAGGCGGACGGCGGCAAGGACAAGGCAAGCCAGTCGCCGTCGGCGTCCACGAACCCGAGTGCCTCCTCCTCCGGTTCGGACGACAACCCGCGCGGCACCGAGACCGAGACGCCGACCGTCGCGGGCTGGAAGGTCGTCGTCAACCAGAAGTACGGCACCGCCTTCGACGTCCCCGCCGACTGGGAGGTCGGCACGCCGGGCACCTTCACCTTCTTCGAGGACGAGGTGAAGGGCGACGGCTCCCCGTACATCGGCTTCTCTGCGCCCGCCTACCTGAAGCAGAAGTGGTGCGAGTCCGACGACAACAAGGACGGCACCACGGAGACCTCGTCGCTGGCGTCGAGCGGCACCAAGGGCGAGGACGGCGCGAAGGACACCGCGAGCACCGCGCGCGGTGACGCCGCCGCGTTCGCCTTCGGCGGGTACACGGACCAGAAGGACTCCTCCAAGAAGTACCTGAAGATCGGCGCGGCGAAGCCGTACACGACGAAGGCGGGTGTCGCCGGCAGCGTCGCCACCTCGTACACGACCGGCGTGCCGAAGAGCGGCAAGTGTTCCTCCGACGGCAAGGCGACCACGTTCGCCTTCAAAAACTCGGCGGGCGACTTCGTCTCCTGGACCCTCTACGGCGCCAAGGGCGTCAGCGAGGAGATCCCCGACGCGACGGTGCAGAAGATCCTCAGCACCGTACGGCTGCACGGGGATCCGACGGGCAGCACCAGCTGACGGCGCTGGCCGTTCGGCTCATTTCTGGCCGCAAATCCGTTTGGCAGGGACAGGTCCGGGCGGCGATAGTCGGCCGGTGAACGCCACCGCCGCCCTCCGTCCCCCGCACCGTCCCGACTGGGCGGGCCGCAACTACACGCTGCTGACCGCCGCCGCGGTGGCGACCGGTCTGGGTGGGAGCGGTTCGCTGATCGCCGCCGCGTTCGCCGTGCTGGACGCGGGCGGCGACAGCGGTGACGTGGGCCTGGTGGCCGCCTCCCGCACGCTGCCGCTGGTGCTGTTCCTGCTGGTCAGCGGCGCACTCGCGGACCGAGTGCCCCGGCACCGTGTGATGGTCGCGGCCAACGCCCTCAGCTGCGTCTCCCAGGCGGCTTTCGCGGTACTCGTCCTGACCGGCGAGCCCCGCCTCTGGCAGATGATGCTGCTGGCCGCGCTCGGCGGCACCGGGCACGCGTTCTTCGGTCCGGCGGCCGAGGGCATGCTGATGTCCACGGTGAGCGGGGAGCAGGCGGGCCGGGCGTTCGCGGTGTTCCGGATGGCGATGCAGGGCGCGTCACTGGGCGGCGCGGCCCTCGGCG
>NZ_JAWOAI010000656.1:0-4659 GCF_033194735.1 Streptomyces sp. W16 | reverse complement strand
CTCGCCGCGCTGCACCACGCGCGCGTGACCGGCACCGGCCAGGTCGTCGACGCCGCCATCGTCGACGGCACCGCCCACCTCTCCGCGATGATCCACGGCATGCTCGCCGCCGGCGGCTGGCAGGACCGGCGCGCCGCCAACCTCCTCGACGGCGGCTGCCCGTACTACGGCACCTACGAAACGGCCGACGGCAAGCACATGGCGGTGGGCGCCCTGGAGCCGCAGTTCTACGACGAGTTCGTGGACCTGCTCGGCCTCGCGGACTTCGCCGACGCCCGCCGGGACTGGACCCGTTGGGGCGAGCTGCGCGAGGCGGTCGCGGCCCGCTTCCGGAGTCGTACGAGAGACCAGTGGAGCGTCGTCTTCGAGGGTACGGACGCGTGCGTGGCGCCCGTGCTCTCGCTGCGCGAGGCCCCGCATCACCCGCACCTCGCCGCGCGCGGCACCTTCACCGAGCACGGCGGGATCACCCAGCCCGCGCCCGCACCCCGGTTCTCCGAAACGCCCACCTCGGTGCGCGGCGGGCCCGCCCTGCCGGGCGCCGACACCACGGACGTGGCCCGTGACTGGGACGTCCCCCGGCTTGCCGACGTCGTTGAGGACTCAGGTCGGGGAACATCTCGACGCGTCCTCGAAAACCCTCAGTGAAAGGCTTGGCAGTGAGCACCGAAGCGTATGTCTACGACGCGATCCGCACCCCGCGCGGGCGCGGCAAGGCGAACGGATCCCTGCACGGCACGAAGCCCATCGACCTGGTCGTCGGACTCATCCACGAGATCCGCGACCGCTTCCCGGACCTGGATCCGGCCGCGATCGACGACATCGTGCTCGGCGTCGTCGGCCCGGTCGGCGACCAGGGCTCCGACATCGCCCGGATCGCCGCCGTGGCCGCAGGACTGCCGGACACGGTGGCCGGCGTACAGGAGAACCGCTTCTGTGCCTCGGGTCTGGAGGCCGTCAACATGGCCGCCGCCAAGGTGCGTTCGGGCTGGGAGGACCTCGTCCTCGCCGGTGGCGTCGAGTCGATGTCGCGGGTGCCGATGGCCTCGGACGGCGGCGCCTGGTTCAACGACCCGATGACGAACCTCGCCGTCAACTTCGTGCCCCAGGGCATCGGCGCCGACCTGATCGCCACGATCGAGGGATTCTCGCGGCGCGATGTGGACGAGTACGCGGCGCTCTCGCAGGAGCGGGCGGCCACCGCGTGGAAGGAGGGCCGCTTCGAGCGGTCCGTCGTCCCCGTCCGTGACCGCAGCGGGCTCGTCGTCCTCGACCAAGACGAGCACCTGCGCCCCGGCACCACCGCCGACTCCCTCGCCCGGCTGAAGCCGTCCTTCGCGGACATCGGCGAACTCGGCGGCTTCGACGCCGTGGCCCTGCAGAAGTACCACTGGGTCGAGATGATCGACCACGTCCACCACGCGGGCAACTCCTCCGGCATCGTCGACGGCGCCTCGCTCGTCGCCATCGGCTCGAAGGAGGTCGGCGACCGCTACGGCCTCACCCCGCGCGCGCGGATCGTCTCCGCGGCCGTCTCCGGCTCCGAGCCGACCATCATGCTCACCGGGCCCGCCCCGGCCACCCGTAAGGCCCTCGCCAAGGCCGGGCTGACCATCGACGACATCGACCTCGTCGAGATCAACGAGGCCTTCGCCGCGGTCGTCCTGCGCTTCGTGCGGGACATGGGCCTGTCCCTGGACAAGGTCAACGTCAACGGCGGCGCCATCGCGCTCGGCCACCCGCTCGGCGCCACCGGCGCGATCATCCTCGGCACGCTCATCGACGAACTGGAGCGCCAGGACAAGCGCTACGGCCTCGCCACGCTGTGCGTCGGCGGCGGCATGGGCATCGCGACGATCGTCGAGCGCCTCTGAGGACCCCGGCGGCCACCGGAGATCGCTGCTGCGGGCAGGGATTTCCGCGGCCACCCGAGGCTTCCGCGGCGACCAGAGACTTCTACGGAGAACCCCCTCATGACCGAGAGCACCACCATCCGCTGGGAACAGGACGACACCGGCGTCGTCACCCTCGTCCTCGACGACCCCGACCAGTCCGCGAACACCATGAACGCGGCCTTCCGCGACTCCCTCGCGGCGATCACCGAGCGCCTGGAGGCCGAGCAGGACTCCATCCGCGGCATCATCGTCACGTCCGCCAAGAAGACCTTCTTCGCGGGCGGCGATCTGCGCGACCTCATCCGCGTAACCCCGGACACCGCGCAGGAGTTGCTCGACGGCGGCCTCGCCATCAAGCGCAACCTGCGCCGCATCGAGACCCTCGGCAAGCCGGTCGTCGCCGCGCTCAACGGCGCGGCCCTGGGCGGCGGTTACGAACTCGCCCTCGCCTGCCACCACCGCATCGCCCTCGACGCGCCCGGCTCGAAGATCGGCTGCCCGGAGGTCACCCTCGGCCTGCTCCCCGGAGGCGGCGGAGTCGTCCGCACGGTCCGGCTGCTCGGCATCACCGACGCGCTGCTGAAGGTGCTGCTTCAGGGCACCCAGTACAGCCCGCGCCGTGCCCAGGAGAACGGCCTCGTCCACGAAGTGGCGGCCACGCCCGACGAGTTGATCGCCAAGGCCCGCGCCTTCATCGACGCCAACCCCCAGTCGCAGCAGCCCTGGGACAAGCCCGGCTACCGCATCCCGGGCGGCACACCGGCCAACCCGAAGTTCGCGGCCAACCTGCCCGCCTTCCCGGCCTCCCTGCGCAAGCAGACCAACGGCGCGCCCTACCCGGCCCCGCGCAACATCCTCGCCGCCGCCGTCGAGGGCGCCCAGGTCGACTTCGAGACCGCGCAGCTCATCGAGGCCCGCTACTTCGTGGAGTTGGCGGCCGGTCAGACCTCGAAGAACATGATCCAGGCGTTCTTCTTCGACCTCCAGGCCGTCAACTCCGGCGCCAACCGCCCCAAGGGCATCGAATCCCGCCCGGTCAGCAAGGTCGCCGTCCTCGGCGCCGGGATGATGGGCGCGGGCATCGCCTACTCGTGCGCCCGCGCGGGCATCGACGTCGTCCTGAAGGACGTGACCGCGGAGGCGGCGGCCAAGGGCAAGGCCTACTCCGAGAAGCTCTGCGCAAAGGCCGTCTCCCGCGGTCGTACGACCCAGGAGAAGGCGGACGCGCTGCTCGCCCGCATCACCGCCACCGCCGACCCGCAGCAACTCGCGGGCTGCGACGCGGTGATCGAGGCCGTCTTCGAGGACACCTCGCTCAAGCACAAGGTGTTCCAGGAGATCCAGCACATCGTCGAGCCGGACGCGCTGCTCTGCTCCAACACCTCCACCCTCCCCATCACCGCCCTCGCCGAAGGGGTCGAGCGCCAGGCCGACTTCATCGGGCTGCACTTCTTCTCGCCGGTCGACAAGATGCCCCTCGTCGAGATCATCAAGGGCGAGCGGACCGGCGACGAGGCGCTCGCGCGCGCCTTCGACCTGGTCCGGCAGATCAAGAAGACGCCGATCGTCGTCAACGACTCGCGCGGCTTCTTCACCTCGCGGGTGATCGGGCAGTTCATCAACGAGGGGGTCGCGATGGTCGGCGAGGGCATCGAGCCCGCGTCGATCGAACAGGCGGCGGCGCAGGCGGGCTACCCGGCCAAGGTCCTCTCCCTGATGGACGAGTTGACGCTCACGCTCCCGCGCAAGATCCGCAACGAGTCCAAGCGGGCCGTGGAGGAAGCGGGCGGCACCTGGCCCGCGCACCCCGCCGAGGCCGTCATCGACCGCATGGTCGACGAGTTCGGCCGCACCGGGCGCAGCGGCGGCGCGGGCTTCTACGAGTACGGCGACGACGGCAAGCGCGCCGGGCTGTGGCCGGGCCTGCGCGAGCACTTCACCCGCGAGGGCGCCGAGATCCCCTTCGAAGACATGCAGGAACGCATGCTGTTCTCCGAGGCGCTCGACACGGTCAAGCTCCTTGAGGAAGGCGTGCTGACGTCCGTCGCCGACGCCAACATCGGGTCCATCTTCGGGATCGGCTTCCCCGGCTGGACCGGCGGTGTCCTCCAGTACATCAACGGCTACGAGGGCGGATTGCCCGGCTTCGTGGCACGCGCGCGTGCGCTCGCCGAGCGCTACGGGGAGCGGTTCACGCCGCCCGCGCTGCTCGTGGAGAAGGCCCAGAAGGGGGAGCGGTTCGCCGACGCGCGCTGACGTATCGCTGAGCGACACGCCGCGCTTGCCCTCGGAGGACGGGGCCCCGACGCTGACCTGCGAACCGGTCACCGGTCGTCCCGTCCCCCACGAGGAGCCCCCATGGGTCACCGTCCCGCCCTCGCCCTCCTCGACATCCTGCGCGGCGAGGGCGTGGACCGGGTCTTCGGCAACCCCGGCACCACCGAACTCCCCTTCCTGGCCGCCCTGTCGGAGACCGAGGACGCCCCCGAGTACGTCCTCGGCATCCACGAGGGCGCCGTCGTCTCCATGGCCGACGGCTACGCGCGCGGCACCGGCCGCCCCGCCTTCGTCAGCCTGCACATCGCCGCAGGACTCGCCAACGGCCTCATCGGCCTCCTCAACGCCCGCCGCTCCCGCACCCCGCTCGTCGTCACGGCCGGCCAGCAGGACCGCCGGCACCTCCAGCAGGACCCCATGCTCTCCGGCGACCTGGTCGGCCTCGCGCGGCCCGCGGTGAAGGCGACCTACGACATCCAGCACGCCC
>NZ_JAWOAI010000655.1:0-4679 GCF_033194735.1 Streptomyces sp. W16 | reverse complement strand
CGCGGGCCCCGGCTGGGCGCAGCAGGCACCGCAGCAGACGCCTGAGCAGCAGCGCTTCCAGCCGCCTGCCGCCGCGCAGATTCCGCAGCAGCCTGGACCCGGTGTCGGCGCGGGGGCGCCGCCGGTCTACGGCGACCGCAGCCCGACCACGTTCCACCAGTTCTCGCTGGACCGCGTGATGCACATCGGCCGTGCGCTGGAGAACGAATTGGTGGTCTCCGACCTCCAAGTCTCGCGCCACCACGCCGAGTTCCACGCGACGCTCGACGGCCGCTTCGAGATCCGTGACCTCGGCTCGCACAACGGCACGTACGTCAACGGCCAGCCGATCACCAAGGGCGGCTCGGCGCTGCTCGGCCCGAACGACATCGTCGGCGTCGGCCACTCCACGTTCCGCCTGGTCGGGGACCGGCTCGAAGAGTTCGTCGACACCGGTGAAGTCTCCTTCTCGGCACGGCACTTGACCGTCGAGGTCGACGGCGGCAAGCAGATCCTGAAGGACGTCTCCTTCGGCGTACCGGAGAAGTCGCTGATCGCGGTCATCGGCCCGTCGGGCTCCGGCAAGTCGACCCTGCTCAAGGCGCTCACCGGCTACCGGCCCGCCAACCAGGGCGATGTCCTGTACGACAACAGGAACCTCTACAAGCAGTTCGCCGAGCTGCGCCAGCGCATCGGTCTGGTCCCGCAGGACGACATCCTGCACAAGGAACTGACCGTCAAGAAGGCCCTCAAGTACGCGGCCAAGCTGCGCTTTCCCGCCGACACCACCGGCGACGAGCGCGAGGCCCGCATCGACGAGGTGCTGCGCGAGCTGAAGCTCGACATCCACAAAGAGAAGAAGATCACCTCCCTCTCCGGCGGCCAGCGCAAGCGCGTCTCGGTGGCCCTGGAGCTCCTCACCAAGCCCTCGCTGATCTTCCTGGACGAGCCCACCTCGGGCCTCGACCCGGGCATGGACCGCGATGTCATGCAGCTGCTGCGCGGCCTCGCCGACGACGGCCGCACGGTCCTCGTCGTCACCCACTCGGTGGCCGAACTGGCGATCTGCGACAAGCTGTTGGTGATGGCACCGGGCGGCAGCGTCGCCTACTTCGGCCCGCCCGAGGAGGCGCTGAACTTCTTCGGCTACGACACCTGGGCCGATGTCTTCTCCGCCTTCGAGAACTACCGCGACTACGACTGGGCGGGCCGCTGGAAGGGCTCGCAGCACTACCAGATGTACGCCGCCGACATCGACGCGATTGCTCCGCAGTCCGTACAGATGCCGCCAATGCAGGCGATGAAGCCGCCGAAGCCGCAGGGCTGGATGTCCCAGTTCGTCACGCTGGTGCGCCGCTACGTCGGGGTGATCGCCTCCGACAAGGGCTTCCTGGCCCTGATGGTCATCCTGCCGGCCGTCCTGGGCGCGGTGAGCCTGCTCATCGACTCGGGCAACAGCCTGCTGCCCAACCCGGCCAGGGCGAACGGCCAGAGAATTCCGAACGGCACGGCCACCACGGTCCTGCTGATCCTCGCGGTCGGCGCCTGCTTCGCCGGCGCGGCCAACTCCGTCCGTGAGCTGATCAAGGAACGGGTCATCTACGAGCGGGAGCGCGCGACCGGCCTGTCGCGTTCCGCGTACCTGATGTCCAAGGTGTTCGTGCTCGGTGTGATCACCGCGCTCCAGGGCCTGATGGTCGGTGTCATCGGCTTCGCCAGCCGGGAGATCCCGAAGCAGGGCCTGGTCCTCGGCAGCCAGACCATGTTCGAACTCTGCATCCCGATCATGGGCCTCGGCTTCACCGCGATGATGTTCGGCCTGATCATCTCCGCGCTGGTGAAGACGGCCGAGAAGACCATGCCGCTGCTGGTCATGTTCGCGATCATCCAGGTCGTGTTCACCGGCTGCCTGTTCACCCTGAACGGCGCGGTCGGCGTCAACCAGTTCTCGTACCTGATGCCGTCGCGCTGGGCGGTCGGCGCCGCGGGCGCCACGCTGGACTTCAACAAGATCAGCCCGCCCAAGCCGGGCGACAGCGCGGACCCGCTGTGGGAGCACACCGTCGGCGCCTGGGGCATGGACATGGTCGCCCTGATCGCCCTCGGCGTGATCTGCGGCTTCTTCGTGGCCCGCTTCCTGCGCCGCCACGAGCCCGAGGTCATGCGCAAGTAGCCGTTCCCGTACGACGCCGAAGGGCGGCGCCCCTGGAGGGGGTGCCGCCCTTCGGCGTCGATACCGAGACCCAGAGGTCCGCCGGAGGCCTCAGTACGCGCCTCAGTACGCGCTGTTGACGTTGTCGATCGAGCCGTACTTGTCGGCCGCGTAGTTCGCCGCGGCGGTGATGTTGGCGACCGGGTCGTAGATGTTCGTCGAGGTACCGGAGACGTGGTACGCGTTGAACGTCGGCTGGATGACCTGGAGCAGACCGATCGACGGGGTGCCGTTGACCGCGTTGACGTCCCAGCCGTTGACGGCGCTGGGGTTGCCCGAGGACTCCCGCATGATGTTCTTGTACAGGCCGTTGTACGAGCCCGGGATGCCCTTCTGCTTCATGATCGCCAGGGCGTGGTTGATCCAGCCGTTGAGGTTGTTGGCGTAGGTCGTCGCGGCGACGGGCTGGAGCTTGACGCGCTCGGTGGAGCGGCTCGCGGCCTTCTTGGCCTTGCGCGCGGCCTCCGCCTTCTTCTTGGCGGCGGCTTCGGCGGCCTTCTTCTTCGCGGCGGCGTCCGCCTCGGCCTTCGCCGCCTTCGCGTCGGCCTTCGCCTGGATCGCCTCGGTCTTCACACTGGCACCGGCGAGCTGGTCGGTGACGCTGGCCTTGACGCCCTTGATGGGCTCCGAGCTGTACGCCACGTGGGCCGAGGACGCGGCGTCGCTGGTGGTCGTCCCCGCGTCGCTGGGCACTGCGGAGAAGGCGAGGGCGGCGGCGCCGAGCGTGGCGACACCGGCGAGCGCGATCCTGTGCTGCTTCGTCAGCTTGTTCAGCTTGGTCAGGCGACTATGACCAGGAGTGTTCGTGTTCTTGGGCATGGCGGATGGACCTCTTCGAATGGCGCGGAGGTCGCTCACCGTCCGGCGGGGACGCGGGTGCTTCCGGCACAAACGCCGCGGACGGGATCCGCGGCGCTGAGCGACGGCTGCAATTCTTAGCGGTCGCAAAAACCTGTGGCAAAGGTGTGACGTACGATCCCGGGTAGTGGAGCAGGGAAGGGCAAAACGGGACAGACGGGACCGTCTGTCCCGCTCAAGCGGGTCGGGTTTATCTCCTATGTGTCCTAGTACGTGATCTGCGCCCTATGTGCGGGCTCACATCGGCGACGCGGCAACCTCACTCGCAGTTGCTTGCGCAACGCACTGGGTGAGGATCCTCCTCCGGGAGGATGAGGTGCACGTCCCCGAACTCGTGCCACAGGTAGAGCCCGCGCAGCGCCTCCTCATAACTCCGGTCGACAGCGGCCCGCCCGGCGACCGCCTCCAGCATCAGCAGATGCGAGGCCTCCGGCTCGTGCAGCCCCGTCAGCAGCCCGTCCACCACCCGCACCCCCCGTTCCGGCGTGACGACGAGATCCGTCCACCCCGCACGCGCGCGTACGACCCCGTCGGTCCCGGCGGCGGACTCGACGGCCCGCACGGCGGTGGTCCCCACCGCGATCACCCGCCCGTCCCCGGCCCTGACCGCGTTGACCAACCGGGCCGACGCCTCCGACACCGCGAACCGCTCCGGATACGGCGGCTCGTGCACCTCGGCCGACGCCACCCCCGTGTGCAACGTGATCGGCGCGAACTGCACCCCCCGACTCACCAGCTCCGCCACCAGCCGCCCCGTGAAGGGCCGCGCCGCACTGGGCATCTCCGCACTGCCCGTCCCGTCCTCGGAGGGCAACGAGAACACCGTCTGGTAGACGGCCAGCGGCTGGTCCCGCTCGGTGTAGGAGTAACGGATGGGCCGCCCATGCTCCCGGAGCAGCGCGGGCACCCCCGACACCCGCCCCCACCACAACCGCTCACCGCGCGCACTCAGCGGCTCCTCCAGGACCAGCCGCACTCCTCCGGGCAGCCGCACCTCCACCCCCTCCGGGCCGCCCGCACGCGCGCGTGTGGTGCCCTTCCCGTCCGGCTCCCGCAGCTCGACCGCCCACCGCCCGTCATCGCCCCGCGTCGAGAAATGCACCACCACGCGCGTGTGCCCGATCCACCCGTCCACCGCCGCGGCCAACGTCGGCGACGTGTTCACGACCAGCAGATCCCCGGCCCGCAGCAACAGCGGCAACTCCCCGAACCCGTGATGCGACACCTCGGTACCCCGCGACACGAGCAGTCGTACGGCATCCCGGTCGAGCCCGGGCCCACGCTGCTCGGCGGGCACGCGCGCAGAGAGTTCCTCCGGGACCCGCACGGCCACTGTCATCGCTCCTCCAGAAGCGCCGGGGCTCCATAGCGCCCGCTCGCCGGACGCTCGTCCAGCAGCCGCAGGAAGGCCGGCACCACCCCGGCCGGCGACGGCCGGGGATCGTCGTCCTCCGGTACGGCCGCCGCGTACAGGTCCGTGGCCATGTCCCCGGGGTCGACCGCCCACACCCGCAGCCCGGGCTCCTCCGCGCCGAGCACGGCCGCGAGCTGGTCCAGGGCAGCCTTGGACGCCCCGTACCCGCCCCACGTCTCGTACGCCTCGGCCGCCGCGTCCGAGCTGACCGCGATA
>NZ_JAWOAI010000654.1:0-4699 GCF_033194735.1 Streptomyces sp. W16 | reverse complement strand
ACCCGTACCGGTACGGCCGCCTCGCCCGCGCCCTCGCGCCGGGCGCGTTCGTCGAGGACGGCGGCGACACCGCGTACGAAGGGCTCCGGGTCGGCGGCGACGGTACGGCCGCCCAGCAGCACCAGGTCGATGTCGAGCAGACCCACGAGGTTCGCGGCGCCCGCACCGAGCACACGCGCCGCCTCCCCCACGTCCCCGCGCGCCACCGCGGCCAGGCACAGGACCTCGATACAGCCCCGGTCGCCGCAGTCACAGGGCGGCCCGTCCAACTGGATGACCTGGTGCCCGAACTCCCCGGCCCCGGTCCGCGCCCCCCGGTGCACACCCCCGCCGATCACCAGCCCGGCGCCGAGCCCCGTACCGAGATGCAGATAGGCGAAGGCGCCGCCCTCGCCGCCGACGGCCAGCCCGAGCGCGGCGGCGTTCGTGTCCTTGTCGACGACGACGGGCACCCCGAGCCGCCGCCCGAGCGCGTCCCGCAGCGGAAACCCGTCCCACTCGGGAAATCCGGTGACGCGATGTAGAACACCGTGGATGTGATCGAGCGGCCCGGGCAGGGCGACGCCCACGCCGAGCAGGTGACCGACGGCGGCCAGTGGGGCGGACGTGAGGCGCGCGGGGTCTGCGACCACCTCCCCCACCAGCCCCTCGACCTCCCCGGCCACCGCCTCCACGACCACAGCGGCGCCCGCCCCCAGGTCCAGCGGGGCGCTCCGCTCACCGACCACCGTCCCGGTGAGATCGACGAGGACCACCCGCAGTTCGTCCCGGTCCAGGTGCACGCCGACCGCGTGGCCGGCCTCCGGGACCAGGCGCAGTACCGTGCGCGGCTTGCCGCCGGTGGAGGCGCGGCGGCCCGCCTCCGTGACGAGTCCGGGCTCCCGCAGCCGGGCCGTGATCTTGCTGACGGCCTGGGGGGTGAGCCCGGTGCGGTCGGCGAGTTCGAGGCGGCTGATCCCGTCCGGTCCCGCGGTCCGCAGCAGGTCGAGGACCAGCGCGGTGTTGTGGCTGCGCACGGCGAGCAGATTCGCGCCCGCCGCCGTGGTCGTTCCGCTCCCGGTCCCGCCCCGCGCACTGTTGTTCACTCCCCCATTGTCCCCACCACTTGCACTTTGGCAACAGCGTTGCGAAAGTGGAGGGCATGACTGGACGCACCACTCGCACACCCCTCCGCGTCGGCCTCGTCGGCTACGGCCTCGCGGGCTCCGTCTTCCACGCCCCGCTGATCGGCGCCACCGAGGGCCTCGCCCTCGACACGGTCGTCACCTCGAACCCGGAGCGGCAGGACCAGGCCCGCGCCGAGTTCCCCGACGTCCGCATCGCCGCGTCCCCGGACGAACTCCTGGACCGCGCCGCCGAGTTGGACCTGATCGTCATCGCGTCCCCGAACCGGACGCATGTCGCGCTCGCGACCGCCGCCCTGAAGGCCGGCCTGCCGGTCGTCGTGGACAAGCCGATCGCCGGCACCGCCGCCGAGGCCCGCGAGCTGGCGGCCCTCGCCGAGCAGCACGGCCTGCTCCTCTCCGTCTTCCAGAACCGCCGCTGGGACAACGACTTCCTGACCCTGCGGGGGCTCCTGGCCGAGGGCGAGCTGGGCGACGTATGGCGCTTCGAGTCCCGTTTCGAGCGCTGGCGCCCGCAGCCCAAGGGCGGCTGGCGCGAGTCCGGCGATCCGGCAGAGATCGGAGGTCTCCTCTACGACCTCGGCAGCCATGTCGTGGACCAGGCACTGACCCTCTTCGGACCCGTGACCTCGGTGTACGCCGAGTCGGACATCCGCCGCCCGGGCGCCGAGACGGACGACGACACGTTCATCGCGCTGACCCACGCGAACGGCGTCCGCTCACACCTCTACGTCTCCGCGACCACCGCCCAACTCGGCCCGCGCTTCCGGGTGCTGGGCTCCAAGGCGGGCTATGTGAAGTACGGCCTCGACCCCCAGGAGGCAGACCTGAGGGACGGAAAGCGCCCGGGCGCGACGGACGGCTGGGGCGAGGAACCCGAGTCCCTCTACGGCCATGTCGGCTCCGGGGAGTCCCCGCTCACCGGCGGTGGCCGCCCCGAGCCCACCCTCCCCGGTGACTACCCCGCGTACTACGCGGCCGTCGCCGCCGCCCTGCGCGACGGCGCCCCCAACCCGGTGACCGCCCTGGAGGCGGCTGCCGCCCTCGACGTACTGGAAGCCGCGCGCCACAGCGCCCGCGACGGAGTGACGGTGACCCTGTGACCCAGCACAAGCCCGCGATCACCCAGCGGATCGCCCCCGAGATCACCCCGACGGTGGAGGAACTCGAAGCGCAGGAACGCCGGTTGGTGTTCCGGCACTTCACCCACGACGACGCCTGGGCGCTGGGTTCCCTCCTCGTGGAACTCGCCCGCGAGAGCCAGGCCCCGGTCGCCATCGACATCCGCCGCGCCGGCCAGCAGCTCTTCCACGCGGCGCTGCCGGGGTCGACCCCCGACAACGACGCGTGGATCGACCGCAAGCGCAGGGTCGTCGAGCGCTTCGGCGCCGCCTCCTACCTGGTCGGCACCCGCTTCCGCGCCAAGGGCAGCACCTTCGAGGACTCCTCCCGCCTCGACCCCGACGAGTACGCGGCCCACGGCGGCTCGTTCCCGATCAGGGTCGAGGGCGTGGGCGTGATCGGCACAGTGACGGTGAGCGGGCTGCCGCAACTGCAGGACCACCGGTTCGTGGTGGCGGCACTGGAGCAGTTCCTGGACGAGTGACGATCACTGTCGTCCTTTTGGGCGCGGGGCCGCATCGATGTGCGGCTCCGCCGCGTGGGCGCGACCAGCCACAACGCACGCGCGCCCACCGCACAACCGCAGCCCCCACCCCTTAGGCGTCCTTCAACTCCTGCCGCTGCTTGCCCAATCCGGAGATCTCCAGCTCCACCACGTCCCCGGCCCGCAGAAACGGCTTCGGCTCCGGCTGCCCGAGAGCAACCCCCGCCGGTGTACCGGTGTTGATGACATCACCGGGGTACAGGGTCATGAACTGGCTTACGTAGCGCACCACTTCGGCGACCGGGAAGATCTGCTCGGCGGTGGTGCCGTCCTGCTTCAGCTCCCCGTTGACCCACAGCTTCAACGACAGCGCCTGCGGGTCCGGCACCTCGTCCGCCGTCACCAGCCACGGTCCCAGCGGGTTGAACGTCTCGCAGTTCTTGCCCTTGTCCCAGGTCCCGCCCCGCTCGATCTGGAACTCCCGCTCGGACACGTCGTGCGCGACCGCGTACCCCGCGACATGCGCGAGCGCCTCCTCGTGGGACTCCAGATAGCGGGCCGTACGGCCGATGACGACGGCGAGTTCGACCTCCCAGTCGGTCTTCACCGACCCGCGCGGGACGAGCACGGTGTCGTAGGGCCCGACAACCGTGTCCGCCGCCTTGAAGAAGATGACCGGCTCGGCGGGCGGCTCGGCGCCGGTCTCGCGGGCGTGGTCGTGGTAGTTCAGCCCGATGCACACGACCTTGCCGATCCGCGCCAGCGGCGGCCCAACCCGCAGCCCGTCGGCGTCCAGCACGGGCAGCGACCCCGCGTCGGCCGCCGCCCGGATCCGGCCGAGCGCGGCGGTGTCGGCGAGCAGCGGCCCGTCGATGTCCGGGACGATGCCGGACAGGTCCCGCAGGACCCCCTCGGCGTCGAGCAGCGCGGGCCGCTCCGCCCCCGCCGTACCGACTCGCAGCAGCTTCATCTTCACCATCTCCATCGATCGTGCGGGCCGTCGACCGACGGGTGCAGCCATCGGAGGACTGGTCGATCCTCCAAGCTCACGGTCCAGTCCGCAATACCCGGTTCACGGACTGGACCGTCAGCGCGCCGCTCAGCTGTACAGCAGGGCCCGCTCGACCGCGCTCCAGGCCGAGCTGGTCACCACGTACAGGGCGACGGCGAGCGGCACCACGGCCACAGTGACGAGGGTGAGGAAGGACGCGAACGGCAGCACCCGGCCGATGGCGCCCCCGTCGACGACGGTCCGCCGGGCACGGACGCAGGTGAAGGTCGCGACCGCGGCGACGACGAGGAACAGGCCGACGTAGACGAGCCCGGCCGGCCCGAACACCCCGTCCCCGGCGAGCGCGTCGGCCCACCGTCCGCCGAGCGGCGCGGCGAACAACTGGTGGGAGAGCAGCCCGTCGCCCCCGCCGGAGAACAGCCGGTACAGCAGGAAGAAGGCCGGGAGTTGCAGCAGGCTCGGCAGCAGCCCGGACAGCGGTGACACCTTGGCGTCGGCGTGCAGTTCCAGTACGGCCTTCTGGAGCTTCTCGGGCTGCCTCGCGTACCGCTTCCGCAACTCGGCGACCTGCGGCTGGAGTTGGGCCCGCGCCCGCTGTCCGCGCGCCGCGGCCCGGGAGAGGGGATGGACTAGGAGTCGTACGAGCGCGGTGAACAGGACGATCGCGGCGGCGACCGCGGCCGTGCCGAACAACGGGTGGAGCAGGTCGGCGAGTTGGCCGACGACATGGGTGAGAACGGACATGGGTGAGCCCTCCGTGGGTCTCGTCGTGCCGGAGTGGGGCATGGCGACGTGACGACCCGCGCGGGAACGCGTTACGCGGTGGTCGTCCGGAGGGTGGTTCCGGGGGCTCGGGGGCGGGGGCGGCCCGAGGCGTCGGGGTCGCGCTGGGGCAGGAACGCCGTACGGCGGGCCCGGTCGCGGATGGCCGTACGGACCCGGGTGGGCGGTACGGCG
>NZ_JAWOAI010000653.1:0-4701 GCF_033194735.1 Streptomyces sp. W16 | reverse complement strand
GTGCCGAGGACGCCGATCACCGCGCCGGTCACCGTGTCGAGGACGGGTCCGCCGGCCGCTCCGCCGCCCAGCCGGAGCGCGTCCCGCCCGGCCGTGCCGATCGCCAACTCCAGGGCGTCGTCGAGGAGATGGAAGCGGTCGGTGGCCGTGTACGTGGCGGAGGTCGCGCCCAGGACGCGGGCCTCGCGCCAGCGGCCCGCGGCGATCCGTACGTACGTGCCGGTCTCGATCCGGTCCCGGACGGTGACGGGGAGCGGGTCGACGCCGAGTCCTTCGGTGCGGACGAGGGCCAGGTCCAGGTCGGGCAGCGGGGTCACCGCGTCGGCGGTCACCAGGCAGGTGCGGTCACCGGCGGCGTGCAGGACGAGCCGGGGCAGTCCGTCGACGGCCTCGTGGCTGGTGATCACCGTGCCGTGGTGGTCGGCGACGAATCCGGTGCCTCGCGGGCGTCCGGCCAGATCGCGGATCCGCACCAGAGCCTCGTCACCCGGCACCGGAGCGTCACTCGGCACCGGAGCGCCGGCCGTAGTGGCGCGCTCCTCCTGCGTGTGACGGCCGCCGCCCGCCCGCGGGCCCCGTCCCACCATGGTCGAACCTCCCCGCCGTACCCCTGCCCTGTGTTCGACGGTAGGCGCGGAGTGATCAGCGGGACAGATCGCGTGGTGAACGCGCCCCCTTCCGCTCCCTCGGTTCACTCCGAGCGCCTGCCCAGGTGGGTGAATAGACGCGGAGCGTTGGATACACCCTAGGGGTGGGGGAACCGAGGGGGGACCGTGGAGCGGCGGGAACGTGGACCCCGTGACCGCCGCTCCACGGGCGGGAGTTGACACCCCCGGAGAGGTCTCCGGGGGTGTCACTCAGGCGAAGACCGCGAGGCTCTTGGCCTTGCCCTGCTGTGCCTCGACAAGGGCCAGGAAGCGGCCCTCGGGGTCGAAGACGCCTACCGCGCCGAGGCCCGTGTACTCCTCGGGGATGTCCAGGCGGACACCGTTGAGCAGCAGCTTCGCCCGCCTGTCGTCCACGGACCAGCGGGGGAACGCGGCCTTGGCGGCCTCGGCGATCGGCATCACGGTCAGCTCCTGCTGGTGCTGGTCCAGGGTCTTGGCCGAGTCCAGCTTGTAGGGGCCTACGCGGGTGCGGCGCAGGGCGGTGAGGTGGCCGCCCACTCCGAGGTCGGCGCCCAGGTCGCGGGCGAGCGCCCGGATGTAGGTGCCGGACGAGCAGACCACGGAGACCACCAGGTCCAGGACGGGGGTGCCGTCCTCGGCGACGGCGTCCCGGACGTCGTAGACCGCGAAGGAGAAGATGGTGACGGGGCGGGCGGGGATCTCGAAGTCCTCGCCGTCGCGCGCCCGTTTGTAGGAGCGCACGCCGTTGATCTTGATGGCGCTGACCTTCGACGGGACCTGCATGATCGCGCCGCTGAGCTTGGCGATCCCGGCGTCGATGGCCTCCCGGGTGACCTTCGAGGCGTCGACCGACCCCGTGATCTCGCCCTCGGCGTCGTCGGTCAGGGTGTTCTGGCCCAGGCGGATGGTGCCCAGGTACTCCTTCTCCGTCAGCGCGAGATGGCCGAGGAGCTTTGTCGCCTTCTCGACACCGAGGACGAGCACGCCCGTCGCCATGGGGTCGAGGGTGCCGGCGTGCCCGACGCGGCGGGTGCGGGCGATGCCGCGCATCTTGGCGACCACGTCGTGCGAGGTGAAGCCCGACGGCTTGTCCACGATGACAAGGCCGTCGGGCGTCTGGGTTTTCTCGGTCATTCGGAGGCGTCGTCCTCGTCGTCCTCGCCGGGCTTCTTGTACGGGTCGGCGTCGCCCGCGTAGGCGGCGCCTGCCGAGACCTCGCGCACCTTCTCGTCGGACTGCCGGGCCTTGTCGAGGAGGTCCTCGATGGTCTTGGCGGTGTCCGGCAGGGCGTCCGCGACGAAGGTGAGGGTCGGCGTGAACTTCACGCCGGCCGCGGCACCCACGGCCGAGCGGAGCACGCCCTTGGCGCTCTCCAGTCCGGCAGCCGCCTCGGCCCGCGCCTCGTCGTCCCCGTACACCGTGTAGAAGACGGTCGCCTCCCGCAGGTCACCCGTCACCCGGGTGTCCGTGATGGTGACGTGCGTGCCGAGCCGCGGATCCTTGATCCCGCGCTGCAGCTTCTTGGCCACCACCTCTCGGATGAGGTCCGCCAGCCTCTTGGCACGCGCGTTGTCGGCCACTGGTCCGTCTCCTTAGTAACTACGTCTTGCTGCTTGCTTCAGTCTTCGTCGCTGTGGAGTCTGCGTCGAACCGAGAGCAGTTCCACCTCGGGCCGCCCGGCGACGAGTCGCTCGCAGCGGTCCAGTACGTCGGTGAGGTGTCCCGTGTCCCCGGAGACCACCGCGAGCCCGATCTCGGCCCTGCGGTGAAGGTCCTGACTGCCCGTCTCGGCCGCGCTCACCGCGTACTTGCGCTGGAGTTCGGCCACGATCGGACGGACGAGTGAGCGTTTCTCCTTCAGCGAGTGGACGTCGCCGAGGAGCAGGTCGAAGGACAGAGTCCCCACATACATGTGTGTCCGGATGTCCCGCCGGTTCGGGGTATGGGCGCCGGTCTTGGACGCCGATACAGGAACCGTACACGCAACGGCCGGGGCCGATCGACGGAATTCTGTCCCCGCCGACCGGCCCCGATCGCGTGCTGTGTCGATCAGCCGCGAGGCTTCTCGCGCATCTCGTACGTCGCGATGACGTCGTCGACCTTGATGTCGTTGAAGTTGCCGAGGTTGATACCGCCCTCGAACCCTTCGCGGATCTCGGTGACGTCGTCCTTGAAGCGACGCAGACCGGAGATGGTGAGGCTCTCGGCGATGACCTTGCCGTCGCGGACAAGGCGCGCCTTGGTGTTGCGCTTGACCTCTCCGGAGCGGACCAGGACACCGGCGATGTTGCCCAGCTTGGACGACTTGAAGACCTCGCGGATCTCCGCCGTACCGAGCTCGACCTCCTCGTACTCCGGCTTGAGCATGCCCTTCAGGGCCGCCTCGATCTCCTCGATGGCCTGGTAGATCACCGAGTAGTACCGGACGTCGACGCCCTCGCGCTCCGCCATCTGCGCCGCGCGGCCCGCAGCGCGGACGTTGAAGCCGATGACGATCGCGTCGGAGCCGGTCGCCAGGTCGATGTCCGACTCGGTGACCGCACCCACGCCGCGGTGCAGGACGCGGATGTCGACCTCTTCGCCGACGTCGAGCTGGAGCAGCGAGGACTCGAGAGCCTCCACCGAACCGGACGCGTCGCCCTTGATGATGAGGTTGAGTTCCTGCACCAGACCGGCCTTGAGGGCCTCGTCCAGGTTCTCCAGGGAGAACCGGACTCCGCGCCGGGCGAAGTTGGCGTTGCGCTCGCGCGCCGCGCGCTTCTCGGCGATCTGACGTGCCGTGCGGTCCTCGTCGACGACGAGGAAGTTGTCGCCGGCGCCCGGGACGTTGGTGAGACCCAGGACCAGGACGGGGGTCGACGGAGTCGCTTCCTCGACGTTGTTGCCGTTGTCGTCGAGCATCGCCCGGACACGGCCGTACGCGTCGCCGACCACCATCGTGTCGCCGATGCGCAGCGTGCCGCGCTGGACCAGGACCGTCGAGACGGCACCGCGGCCACGGTCGAGGTGGGACTCGATCGCGATGCCCTGCGCGTCCTGCTCCGGGTTGGCCCGCAGGTCGAGCGAGGCGTCCGCGGTCAGGACCACGGCCTCCAGCAGCTGGTCGATGTTGAGACCCTGCTTGGCGGAGATGTCGACGAACATCGTGTCGCCGCCGTACTCCTCGGCCACCAGACCGAACTCGGTGAGCTGACCGCGCACCTTGGTCGGGTCGGCGCCCTCGACGTCGATCTTGTTGACCGCGACCACGATCGGCACGTCGGCCGCCTTGGCGTGGTTCAACGCCTCGATCGTCTGGGGCATCACACCGTCGTTGGCCGCCACCACGAGGATCGCGATGTCGGTCGACTTGGCACCACGGGCACGCATGGCGGTGAACGCCTCGTGACCCGGGGTGTCGATGAAGGTGATGCGACGCTCTTCGCCGTTGACCTCGGTCGCGACCTGGTACGCACCGATGTGCTGCGTGATACCGCCGGCCTCGCCCGCGACGACGTTCGTCTTGCGGATGGTGTCCAGCAGTCGGGTCTTACCGTGGTCGACGTGACCCATGACGGTCACGACCGGCGGACGCGCGACGAGGAACTCCTCGCCACCCTCGTCCTCGCCGAACTCGATGTCGAAGGACTCCAGGAGCTCGCGGTCCTCCTCCTCCGGGCTGACGATCTCCAGGACGAAGTTCATCTCGTCCGCGAGGAGCTTCAGCGTCTCGTCGGAGACGGACTGCGTGGCAGTGACCATCTCGCCGAGGTTCATCATCACGCCGACGAGCGACGCCGGGTTGGCGTTGATCTTCTCGGCGAAGTCGGTGAGCGAGGCACCGCGCGACAGACGGACGGACTGTCCGTTGCCACGAGGCAGCATCACACCGCCGACCGACGGGGCCTGCATGGCCTCGTACTCCTGGCGCCTCTGCCGCTTCGACTTGCGACCACGACGCGCGGGACCACCGGGACGACCGAAGGCGCCCTGTGTGCCACCACGGCCACCCGGACCACCGGGACGACCGCCGAAGCCGGGACGGCCACCGCCGCCACCTGCGGGAGCACCCGGACGGCCGGCGAAACCGCCG
>NZ_JAWOAI010000652.1:0-4758 GCF_033194735.1 Streptomyces sp. W16 | reverse complement strand
CACCCCGGCGCCCCACAACAAGGCGCGCGGCGGCCTGCGCGGCTACGCCCGGCGCAACCTCGTCGCGGCGGGCGCGGGCGCGCTGCTCGCCGCCGTCCTCGGCACCGTCGTGACCCTCGGCGCCACGTCCAACAACAACGCCGACAACCCGTCCGACAAGGTCGGCCCCAACCCGTCCGCGAGCCAGGGCAACTCCGACGACAGCCTCGGCGCCGACCCGGCGAAGAAGGGCGACAACGGCACCGGCACGGCCACCAGCAGCCCGACTGACCCGGGCCCCGACGGCACCTACGGCACATCGGACGACCCGACACCGCCGTCGAGCAGCACCCCTTCGGACAAGCCGAGCGGGACGAGCGGGTCGCACACGCCGTCGCCGTCCAAGTCCACGACGACGAAGCCTGCTTCGCCGAGTCCCAGCACATCGCACTCGCCGTCGTCTTCGCCGAGCACATCGCCGAGTACGTCCGAATCACCCTCGCCGTCGGTCACGCCGTCGGAGTCATCCACCGCCCCGTCCACGGGAACCTCGGCGAGCGGTGTCGCCTCCTCCAGCGCCCCCGTGGACACCACCAGTTCGGCCGCGTCCAGCAGCGCCGTGGACGCCCCGAGCGCTTCGGGTGCCGTGATCTGACACTCCGTACGACGCCGAAGGGCCGGCTCCGATGATCGGAACCGGCCCTTTTCGGCGTAGTGAAGTCAGTGTCTGTGAACGTCTGTTCAGAACAGGCGAAGTTTGTCGTCCTCGATGCCGCGCAGGGCGTCGTAGTCCAGGACCGCGCAGCCGATGCCGCGGTCGGTGGCGAGGACGCGGGCCTGCGGTTTGATCTCCTGGGCGGCGAAGATGCCACGGACCGGGGCGAGATGCGGATCGCGGTTCAACAGCTCCAGGTAGCGCGTGAGTTGCTCCACGCCGTCGATCTCGCCGCGCCGCTTGATCTCGATCGCGACGGTCTGGCCGTCCCCGTCCCGGCACAGGATGTCGACCGGTCCGATGGCCGTCATGTACTCGCGGCGGATCAGCGTGTAGCCGTCGCCGAGGGTGTCGATGCGGTCGGCCAGCAACTCCTGGAGGTGCGCTTCCACGCCGTCCTTGATCAGGCCGGGGTCCACGCCGAGTTCGTGCGAGGAGTCGTGGAGGATCTCCTCCATCGTGATGATGAGCTTCTCACCCGCCTTGTTGATGACGGTCCAGACGCCCTCGTCGTCCCCGGAACCCTCCTTCAGCGTGCAGGGCGGCGACATCCAGTTGAGGGGCTTGTAGGCCCGGTCGTCCGCGTGGATCGAGACGCTTCCGTCCGCCTTCACCAAGATCAGGCGAGGGGCGGAGGGGAGGTGGGCGGTGAGCCGGCCCGCGTAGTCCACGGAACACCGGGCAATGACGAGACGCATGGTCGGCAACGCTACTCGACGGGCGTGGGTGCACGCGATTCGCCCACCCGTCTCCCACCACCGCCCTCAAACGAGGCCCTGCGGGCCACCCCTGTTGTCCTGGAAGACCCGTGACGCCCCTTGTTCATTCATGGCCGATTGTGGGCCTATTGAGAGTTCCCTATGTACGCATTCTCCTGGTGCCGCCCCCCTCAGTTGCCTACCGTATAAACGGGAGGTCGCGAGACGTGTACGCAGCGTGTTCGTAATCGCGGACTCCCTTACCTGTCCGGCAACCCCCGCGAGTTGGGGGTGCGAGAGGAGAACCCATGTCGCTCGACGTCTCACCGGCCCTACTCGAAAAGGCCGAGCGAGGCGAGGTCGACGAAGCTGAATTCGTCGACTGCGTCCGGACCTCCCTGCCTTACGCATGGGAGATGATCAGCTCCCTGGTGGCTCAGCTGAAGGTCGACGGCGGTGCGTTCGCCGACAACCAGACGCCGCCGCCGGACGAGCAGGCACGCGGTCAGTTGCTGCGTGCGCTCGCGAGTGACGCGATACGCGGCGCGCTGCAGCGGCACTTCGGTGTACGCCTTGCCTTCCAGAACTGCCACCGGGTGGCGGTGTTCCCGCTGGACGGCTCGGTCGACGAGAAGCTGGCTCGCTTCACCTCGGTGCGCAGCCAACTGCTGAACCAGTCCCCGGAGTTCAGGGACTGCTGACGCGGCGGGTGGTGCACTGCTTGCCGCTCCCGTACGCGGGAGGTGCTTCTGTACTGGGGCGGCAAGCTCCCCGCGGTTCGCTCAGCCGAGGTGAGGGAGCACCTCGGCACCGAGCCGCCGTACGTTCTCCTCGGTCGCCGCCAGGTCCCCGGACCCCTCGACGAGCAGCGCGAAGCGGGAGATGCCGGTCCGCTCCGAGGTCGCCGCGAGCCGGTCGACACACAATCGCGGGGTGCCCACCGGGTGTAGTCCGCAAAGGAGTTCGGTGTACGCGAGCGGGTCGCGCATCCGCCGCTCGCGGTCGTCCACCGTCACATGGGCGTCCAGGCCCTGCTTCAACCAGCCCGGCATCGCCTTCACCAGGGCCTCCACGGCATCCGCGCGCTTGTCGGCGATCTGGCAGACACCGGCCGACACATGGGCCGCGCCGTGGATCTCCTCCGCCGGCCGCCCCGCCGCCCGCGCCAACTGCCGCCACAGGGCGACCATCTCGGCCTTCTCCTCGTCCCCGACATGCATGCCGAGCAGCATCGGCAGGCCCCGCTCGGCCGCCAGCCGCACGCTCGCGGGGGAGGTGCAGGCGACGACGACCTCGGGGCCGGGCACGTCCGACAGCGCCTCCGACGGCCTTGGTACGACGGGGACTTCACGGAACGCGTAGCGGTCGCCGGTGCCCGCTACCGACGGTTCGCGCAGCCAGCTCATCAGCAGATCCAGTGATTCCGGGAACCCCCGTTCGTACGCCGCGAGGCCCGCGCCGAACACCTCCAGGTCGACCCACGGCCCGCCGCGCCCCACGCCGAGCGAGAAGCGCCCCCCGCTCGTCACATGCAGCAGCGCGGCCTGCTCGCCGAGGGCGACCGGGTGGACGGTGGGCAGCACACTCACCGCGGTGCCGACGCGGATGCGCTGGGTGCGGCCCAGCAGCAACGCGGCCAGGGTGACCGCGGACGGGCATGTGCCGTAGGGCACGAAGTGGTGTTCGGCCAGCCAGGCCGTGTCGAGACCGGCCTCTTCCGCGATCTCCACCGAGCGGACCGCGCGGTGCAGAGCCTCCCCCTGGCCCTGCCCCGGGAACTGGGCCGCCAACACAAAACTTCCGACGCGCATGGCATTTCCTGCTTCCTTGGCTCCGCCACGGAGCTCCCCCACCGGGCATAACCGTCCGACACGTGCCTAGGACACGGCCTCGCGGAGAGATTTGCGGATTGTCTGCAGAATGTGCGGCCCCGAGGGGGACTTGTGTGGGTTGGTGCCCTTCGCATACCCCTGCGTGGGGCACGTAGGCTGGACACAGCCCGTGCCTCCTGTATAGCCCCGTGAGGTGTTCTGTGTCCCCGCGTCGCAACCGACCCAAGGAGTCCGGTTCCTCCGGCCCCAGCGCCGACGACGACCGCTCCGGCCGCTACGGCGGCTGGCAGTCCACGGAACACTGGCAGGGCGAGGAGTGGAGCGTGCGCCATGTCGCCGGGGCCAGCGCCGAGGGCAAGACGTACCGCTGCCCCGGCTGCGACCAGCAGATTCCCTCCGGCGTCCCGCACGTCGTGGCCTGGCCGGAGCACGCGGGCGTCGAGGACCGCCGCCACTGGCACAAGGCGTGCTGGAACGCGAAGGACCGCCGCACCACACGGGTGCAGCGGTCCAGGAACGCGCCGAAGTTCTAGTAGGTGTTCCTGCTCACACGTCCCGCTTCTCCAGCAGTGCGACGGCGCCCGCGAACGCGACGGCCGTCACGCCCACGATGATCCACAGCGGGTCCCAGCCCGAAGGGCCGGACTCGCTGAGGGAGTTGGAGTAGAAGACGCTCAGCTGGTTCGGGATCGAGTACTCGAACAGCGCCTGCCGTACGTCCTCCAGGGACTGCGAGAACATGAACAGGGCGACGACCAGCGGGGCGAGCACGGCGCCGATCATGATGGTGATCGCGCCCGCCGAGTGCCGGATGACCGAGCCGATGATCAGCGAGAGCAGCCCGAGCAGCGCGATGTAGAGCGAGACCCCGACGGTCCCCTTCAGCCACTCGCCGGCGGACGGGTTCTTCGCGCCGTTGCCCTCCAGCAGCGAGGCGTCCACGAAGGCGACGAACGACGTGGTCACCAGCGTGACCACGAAGGCGACCGCGAAGAACACGATCGCCTTCGCCGTGAGCACGCGGACCCGGCTCGGGCACGCCGTCATCGTCGTGCGGATCATGCCGGTGCCGTACTCGGAGGCCGTGGTCAGCACGCCGAGCGTGATGATGCACATGACGCCGAGCAGCAGTCCGAAGAAGCCGAAGGAGAGCGGGTTCTCGCCGTGCAGCTCGGACGAGGAGTTGCTGACCACGACGGCGGCGAGCAGCCCGATGCCGAGCACGAGGACCACGAACACCCCGAGCGTCCAGATCGTCGAACGCACCGACTTGATCTTCGTCCACTCGGAGGCCAGCGCATGCCCGAGATGCGTCCGCACCACCGGGATCGGCGAGGTGTACCCACCGTACGAAGGACCGGCCGCCGCCTGCCAGTTGGGCGCGGCTGCCTGCGGCATCGGGAGCTGGGGCGTACTCATCGGGAGTCCTCGGGCTTGGTCAGGTCGGCGGCGGGGGAGGGCTGCGCGGGCGTGGCTGCGGCAGGGGCGGCGTCCACGACCGGAGTGGCGGGAGCCGGTGCCGGGGCGGCCTGAG
>NZ_JAWOAI010000651.1:0-4779 GCF_033194735.1 Streptomyces sp. W16 | reverse complement strand
ACGGGCCGTCCCGGCAGGGCGCCGCGGCGCGCGCCGAGGAGCTGGTGCAACTGCTGGAGACCCGGGTGTCGAACGCGAGTGAGCAGCTCGGGCGGCTGCGCGGCGAGGCCGAACGGCACGCGCCCGAGGACGGCGAGGCGCACACCGAACTGGCCGAGGAACTCGTCCCGCGCGACGCCGAGCACGCCCAGGTCCTGCTGCGCACCGCCACGGCCGAACTCGCCTCCCGCGCCGACGCGTTGGGCCAGGCCCGCGAGGCCCACGCCGAACTCCTCGACGCCCACCGCGCCGCCGAGGACGGGGCCGGCGGTTTCGACGAGACCGCCGCGATGCTCCGTGACCTGATGCGCGAGCACTCCTCGGACGAGGAGCAGGAGGAGCCCGAGCCGTACCCGGGCAGCGTGGAGGAGGCCCGGCACTCCGCCGCCGAGGCCCGTCGCTCGCTGCGCGCCTGCGCCGCCGATCTCTCCGCCGCCGAGGGCGCCGTACGGGAAGCGAGCGATGTGCTCGTGCGGCATGCCAACTCCACGCGGTACGAGCAGGTGCGGACTCCCGCGCGGCAGCAGATCCGTGAGCTGCCGGCGTCCTCCCTGCCCGAGCACGCGCAGAAGTGGGCCGACGCCTTCGCGCCCCGACTCCGGGTCCTCACCGACGAGTTGGCGCAATTGGAACGCAACCGCGACTCGATCGTGGACCGGCTCCGCGGGCTCGTCGAGTCGGCGCTCGCCACCCTGCGGTCCGCGCAGCGGCTGTCGAGGCTGCCGGAGGGGCTCGGCGAGTGGTCCGGGCAGGAGTTCCTGCGCATCCGCTTCGAGGAGCCCGACCAGGCCACGCTGGCCGAGCGGCTCGGCGAGGTGGTCGACGAGGCGACCCGGGCCGCCGTGAAGAAGAACTCCGACATGCGGCGCGACGGAATGTCCCTGCTGCTGAGGGGAGTTGGCGCGGCGCTTGAGCCCAAGGGCATCGCCGTAGAGATCCTCAAGCCGGACGCCGTACTGCGTGCCGAGCGCGTCCCCGTCGGGCAGATGGGCGATGTGTTCTCCGGCGGTCAGCTGCTCACCGCGGCCATCGCCCTGTACTGCACGATGGCCGCGCTGCGATCCAACGACCGGGGCCGCGACAAGCACCGGCACGCCGGCACGCTCTTCCTCGACAACCCCATCGGGCGGGCCAACGCCACCTATCTGCTGGAGCTGCAGCGCGCCGTGTCCGACGCGCTCGGGGTCCAACTCCTGTACACCACCGGCCTGTTCGACACGACGGCACTGGCCGAGTTCCCGCTGGTCATCCGGCTGCGCAACGACGCCGACCTGCGGGCCGGTCTCAAGTACATCAGCGTGGAGGAACACCTCCGGCCGGGACTGCCGCAGCAGGCCCCCGCCGGAGAAGGGGAGTCGGTGCACAGCGAGATCACGGCGACCCGGATGTTCAAGCGACCGGCGCCGACTACCCCGTAGGAGAACGTCGTCCGTAGGAGAACGTCATCCGTGGGCGACCGTCAGGAGTGCGACAGCTGCCCGGCGCCGCCCTTGCGGGCTATCCGCTCCTGCGCCCGCCGGGTGGCCTTCGCCTGACGCTGGGCCCGACGCCGCTCACGGCGGAGGGCCCGTGCCGTGCTGCTGGGCTCCGAGACGACGCCGTTGCGCTGGTTCCACATCTGGCGGGTCACCCATACGTCGAGGACGCCCCAGGTGGCCACCACCGTGCTGACCACGCTGCTGATCACCATCGGGAACGCCAGCCAGGACCCGGCCATCGTGCACAGGAAGGCCACCGTCGCCTGGATCAGCGTCACGGCGATGATGAGCACCGCCCGCACGGCCGCCGTACGCACCGGATCGGGCAGCCGGCGCCGACGCGCGGGCTCCTCGATCCACAACGGCCGGTAGTACGCCTGCTCTTCCGCTTCGGCGCGGGCCGATCCCGGTTTGCCGTGTCCTGCCCCCGCCGGCTCGCTCGGCCCCGTCGAGGCCGCGCCGCGACCTGTCGTCACGTCACCGCCCGCCGGAATGTCGCGATCCGGTGCCTCACGGCGCCGCTGCGCCGTCGACCGCGCCGCCACGCCGTCCTCAAGCGCCTCTTGCCGCTCCGCCGTGCCCATCAACGTGTCCTCCCCACCGCCGGTACACCACTCGTCCCGGAATCCGAAGACTCCGGCTCCCCAGTGGGTGCCCGGCCTGCCCTGTTTTACGCCGCCCAGATGCGGATGCGGCTCCTGTGGCCGGTTCCGCACCCATATCCCGTAGAGAAAGACGAACAACATCCCACGAAGATTCCCAACGAACGAAAAATTCCAGCCAACTGGCCAAGCGGGTCGATCCGGTCAGGTCCGGCGAACCTCACGGAATCCGGGCGCCTATCTCCCGTAATGCCCTGACATCTCACCATGTCCGGTCCCTGGTGCGGAAGTTCAGGCTCCGGACAGCTCTTCGAGTTACCTGTGTGTCAGTAGTAGGCTCGCGCCGTTTGTTGACGCACATGTGTACCCCCGGCCGGCGGGGGTCCAGCTGGGGGAGGCCATGCGCTTTCGCGGGAAGTCCATCCGCCGGAAGATCGTGGCGCTCCTTCTCGTGCCGCTCGTGTCCCTGACCGCGATCTGGGCGTTCGCCACAGTCCTCACCGGCCGGGCGGCCGGAGACCTGTTCAACGTGTCGTCGGTCGTCGAGAAGATCGGCTACCCCACCGAGGACACGGTCCGCGTCATCCAGCAGGAACGACGCCAGTCGCTCGTCTACCTCGCCGACCCGCGCGCCGCCGACGGCCTCACCGACCTCAGGCGCAGCCGCACCGCGACCGACGAAGCCGTCGCCAAGATCCGCAAGAACGCCCGGAACCCGGACGTCCGCGACGCGATGGGCCAGTCCACCGACAGCCGCGTCTCCGCCGTGCTCGACGCCTTCGACGGCCTGGAGTCCCTGCGGCGCAGCGTCGAGGACGGCACCGTCAACCGCGCCCAGGCCCTCGATCTCTACAACCGCCTGGTCGACCCCTGCTACGTGCTGCTGACCAACCTCCACGTCGTCGACAACGTCGAGATGGACAAGCAGTACCGCGCCCTCGTCAACCTCGCCCGCGCCCGTGAACTCCTCTCCCGTGAGGACGCGTTGCTCGGCTCCTCACTGATCGTCGGCAAACTCACCCGGGACGAGACCCGCGCCGTCTCCGACCTCGTGGCCCAGCGCACCCTGATGTACGACGTCAACCTGCCGCTGCTGCCCTCCTCGGAGCGCGACCACTTCGACCGCTTCTGGAGGAACGCGGCCAGCGCCCCGCTGCGCGTGGCCGAACAGGCCGCCGCCTCCTCCGAGTCCGGCTCGCCCCGCAACGTCACCGCACAGACCTGGAACACCGCGGCCGGTGCCGTGCTGGACAAGCTCGGCACCCTCGACGACCAGGCCAACGACCGCTATCAGGACCGCGTCCGCCCCGTCGCGATGAACGTCATCCTCAAGGCGGCCGTCGCCGGCGTCCTCGGCCTGATCGCCCTGCTGTTCTCGCTCTTCCTGTCCGTGCGCATCGGCCGCGGCCTCATCCGCGACCTGCGCCAACTCCGCCTGGACGCCCACGAGGCGTCCGGAGTCCGGCTGCCCAGCGTCATGCGCCGCCTGTCCGTCGGCGAAGTGGTCGACGTGGAGATCGAGGTACCGCGCCTGGAGTACGACAGGAACGAGATCGGCGAAGTCGGCCAGGCCCTCAACACCCTGCAGCGGGCAGCGGTCGAAGCCGCCGTGAAACAGGCCGAGTTGCGCTCCGGCGTCTCCGAGGTCTTCGTCAACCTCGCCCGGCGCAGCCAGGTCCTGCTGCACAAGCAGCTCACCCTGCTCGACACCATGGAGCGCAGGACCGAGGACACCGACGAACTCGCCGACCTGTTCCGCCTCGACCACCTGACCACCCGTATGCGCCGCCACGCCGAGGGCCTGGTGATCCTCTCCGGGGCCGCCCCGTCCCGGCAGTGGCGCAAGCCGGTACAGCTCATGGACATCGTCCGCGCGGCCGTCGCCGAGGTCGAGGACTACGAGCGCATCGAGGTCCGCAGGCTGCCGCGCATCGCCGTCACCGGCCCGGCCGTCGCGGACCTCACCCACCTGGTGGCCGAACTCCTGGAGAACGCCACGGTGTTCTCCCCGCCGCACACCGCCGTCCAGGTCGTGGGGGAGCGGGTCGCCAACGGCTTCACCCTGGAGATCCACGACCGGGGCCTCGGCATGGCGGCCGAAGCACTCCTGGACGCCAACCTCCGGCTCGCCGAGACACCCGAGTTCGAACTCTCCGACACCGACCGGCTCGGCCTGTTCGTGGTCAGCCGGCTCGCACAGCGGCAGAACGTCCGCGTCTCCCTCCAGCCCTCTCCCTACGGCGGCACCACCGCCGTCGTGTTCATCCCCGACGCCCTGCTGAGCGACGAGGTCCCGGACACCAACGGCATCGGCTTCCGTCTCGACCGGCCGCAGCCGACCAAGGAGGCCGAGCTGGAGGAGAGCCGCCGCTCCGCGCTCTCCCAGATGCCCGTGAAACTTCCCGGCCTTCCGCCCGCCCTCCTGGACGGGCCGGTCGAACTGGAGGCCCCGGTCGACCTGGACGCCCTCGCCGGCTTCCCGAACGCCCTCGACGACGAGGACGGTGAGCGCGGCGAGGTCTTCCGCCCACGCCGCCCGGGACTCCGGGACGACCTCGCCCCCGTCCGCCCCGTGGACCCGCGCCAGCAGGTCTCCGACGCCCTCGACGGACCGCGCGGGGATGCGGACGCCCACCGGGGCGAACCGCTTCCGCTGCCCC
>NZ_JAWOAI010000650.1:0-4782 GCF_033194735.1 Streptomyces sp. W16 | reverse complement strand
CGCGCCGGGGACGCTGCCGCCCGGCCGGCGGCTGATCATCGCCCCGCTGCACGGCCGCCACCACGTCATGGGCACCGTCGTCCTGCTGCGCCGCCCCGAGCGGTCCGCGTTCACCGGCGACGACCTCCTAGTCGCCTCCCAGCTGGCCACCCACACCGCGATCGGCGTCCAGAAGGCGGTGATGTACGGCCACGAGGCCTCCGTCGCGGACACGCTCCAGCGCACCATGCTCCCGTCGTCACTGCCGGAGCCGACCGGTGTCCAGCTGGCCAGCCGCTACCTGCCCGCGTCGAAGACCGCGCAGGTCGGCGGCGACTGGTACGACGCGATACCGCTGCCCGGCAACCGGGTCGCGCTGATCGTCGGCGACGTCATGGGCCACTCCATGACCTCGGCCGCGATCATGGGCCAGCTGCGCACGATCGTGCAGACCCTCGCCGGTCTCGACCTGCCCCCGCACGAAGTGCTGCACCACCTCGACGAACAGGCCCAGCGGCTCGGCAGCGACCACATCGCGACCTGCCTGTACGCGATCTACGACCCGATCTCGCACCGCCTCCTCATGGCCAACGCCGGCCACCCGCCGGCGGTGCTGCTGCGCCCGAACGGCCAGGCGGAGGTCCTGCGGGTGCCGCCGGGCGCCCCGATCGGTGTCGGCGGAGTCGTCTTCGAGTCGGTGGAGATGCCCGCGCCCACCGGCACGACCCTGGTGCTGTACACCGACGGCCTGGTCGAGTCCCGGGACATGGACGTGGGGACGGGTGTCGAGGCCCTGCGCACCCATCTCCACTCCACCCGGCACGGACACCGTCTGTCCTCGCTGGAGCGGTTGTGCGACCGCATCCTCGCCGCGCTGGCGCCGGGTCCACGCGACGACGACATCGCACTGCTTACCGCCCGTTTCGAGGGCTTCCCGCCGGACAGCGTCGGCTACTGGCACCTCGACCCGCACCCGCTCACCGCGGGCCAGGCCCGCCGGCTGACCCGTCGGGTGCTGCGCCGCTGGGGCCTGGACGCCCTGCTCGACACCACGGAACTCATGGTCAGCGAGGTCGTCACGAACGCCGTGCGCTACGCCTCGCGTCCGATCTCCCTACGGCTGCTGCGTACCGACGTGCTGCGCTGCGAGGTAACCGACGACTCGCCCCAGGTGCCCCGGATGCGGGAGGCGGGGCCGGGTGACGAGGGCGGTCGCGGACTGTTCCTCGTGGACCGGCTCGCGCAACGCTGGGGGGCGACGCGGCTGAGCACGGGCAAGGTGGTGTGGTTCGAGCAGCGGATCCCGAAGGTGCCGCCATATCACGGGAGTTGACGCTCAGACCGGTCCGACGCCCGTGCCGCCCTTGAGGCGTTCCAGGTCGGAGGCGCGTACCTGGATAACGACGACGGCGATCAGCGCGGCGACCACGGTGAAGATCGCGGCCATGACGAATGCGGCCGACGCTCCGGAGGTGAGGACCTGGTCGCCCCAGGTGCCCGGGAGTTGCCCGGTGCGCCGGAAGCGGAGGCGCTCGGCCGGGGTGGCCTGCGACAGGAACGCGGGGATCTGGTCCTTCGCCTCGTTCCTGCTGGCCGTGCCGAACATCGTGACCAGGATGGACAGTCCGAGCGAACCACCCACCTGCTGCATGGCGTTGAGGAGTCCGGAGGCCGCGCCGGTCTCCTGGACGGGGACGTCGGAGAGCGCCATCAGGGTCAGCGAGACGAACTCCATGCCCATGCCCAGGCTGAACACCAGCATCGGGCCGAGGACACTGCCCGCGTAGGTCGAGTGGACGTCCGTCAGCGTCAGCCAGGACAGGCCTCCCGCCGCGAGGATCGCGCCCAACACCATGAACGGCTTGGGCCCGTAGGTCGGCAGGAACCGTGAGGCCAGCCCCGCGCCGACCGCGATCACGGCACTGACCGGCAGGAAGGCGATGCCGGCCATGAGCGGGCTGAAGCCCAGCACGTCCTGCACGAAGAGGGTGAGGAAGAAGAACATGCCGAAGATCGCCGCGGAGAGGCAGAGCATGATGGCGTACGTCCCGGCCCGGTTGCGGTCGCGGAACATGTGCAGCGGGGTGATCGGCTGCCGGGACCGCCGCTCGACCAGGACGAACGCGGCGAGGACGACGACGGCCGCGCCGAACGAGGCCAGGGTGAGCCAGTCGCTCCAGCCCTCCTGCGCGGCCCGGATGAAGCCGTACACCAGCAGCACCATGCCCACGGTGGAGGTCAGCGCGCCGGTGATGTCGAAGTGGCCCGGGTGGCGTTCGGACTCGCGGATCCAGCGCGGGGTGGCGAGGACGATGAGCAGTCCGATGGGCACGTTGACGAAGAGCACCCACCGCCAGTTCAGCCACTCGACGAGGATCCCGCCCATCAGGAGCCCGATCGCGCCGCCGCCCGCCGAGACACCGGCGAAGACCCCGAACGCCCGGTTGCGCTCCGGTCCTTCGCGGAACGTCGTACTGATGAGGGCGAGGGAGGTCGGGGAGGCGATCGCGCCGCCGACGCCCTGGAGGGCACGGGCGGCGAGGAGTTCACCGGAGTTCTGGGAGAGCCCGCCGAGCAGGGACGCGAGCACGAAGAGCAGCACCCCGAACACGAACACGCGCCGCCGGCCGAGGATGTCGCCCGCCCTGCCGCCGAGCAGCAGCAGCCCGCCGAAGGTGAGGGTGTAGGCGTTGACGACCCAGGCCAGGCTGGTGGTGGAGAACCCCAGGGAACTCTGGATGTGCGGGAGCGCGATGTTCACAATCGTGATGTCGAGGACGACCATGAGTTGACACGCCGCGATGACCAGCAGCGCCATCGTGCTTCCGCCACCACCGGATTCCCGTGTGACGGTCTGGGTGCTCACCGTTCGACGGTACGCCCGGCCCCCGCGCCCCACCACTCGATCATCACCGGCCTAGCCGCTAGGTTCACTCATGACAGGACATGGGGAGAGACCATGGGTGACCGTGGTCGTCGTCGACGGGCACACTCAACGCCTTGGCGGGAGAAGCGACATGACCAACGTCGACGTACACCAGCATCTGTGGACCCCCTCGCTGGTGACGGCTCTGCGCGCCCGCCGCGAACCGCCTTGTCTCGACGGCTGGACCCTGTTCCTGGACGGTGAACCGCCCTTCGAGATACCGCCCGCCGACCATGACGTCGCCCGGCGCGCGGAACTCGCCGCCGCCGACGGTCTCGACCGGGTGCTCGTCTCCCTGTCCGCCCCGATCGGCGTGGAGTGGCTGCCCGGGGCCGAGGCACGGCCGCTGCTCGACGCCTACCACGACGGCGCGGCGGCACTGCCCGAGCCGTTCGGTGCCTGGGCCGCGGCCTGTGTGCGGGACATCGACGCGGCGGCGACCGCCAAGGACCTCGACCGCGGCTTCGCCGGACTTCAGCTTCCCGCCAACTCCCTTGCGGACGCGGCCGGTTACGATCGCTGCGCCCCGCTCCTCGACCTCCTGGAAGAACGCGACCTCCCCCTCCTCGTCCACCCGGGGCCCGCGGTGGGCTCCTCGGCGGACCCCGGCTGGTGGCCCGCGATGGTGCCGTACGTCCAGCAGATGCACGCTGCCTGGTACGCCTTCCACGCCTTCGGCCGCCCGCGCCACCCGCGCCTGCGGGTGTGCTTCGCACTGCTGGCCGGGCTCGCCCCGCTGCACGGGGAACGGCTGGCCGCCCGGGGCGGCGGACCCGGGCGGGCCGACCTCGGGGTGTTCGTCGAGACGTCGTCGTACGGCCCGACCGCCGTCGAGGCGACCGTCCGCGCCCTCGGCGTGAACGCCGTGGTCCAGGGCACGGACCGGCCCTACGCCGAGCCTCCGCGGCATCCGGGTCATGGGCTGGGCGGGGCGGCGGCGTACGCCTTCCGCATCGCCAATCCGCGAAGGCTGTTGACCGGGCAGGGATGAGGAGGGGCGACCCGATGGCTCCTCGCTCGTCCTACGTCGTGAACGTCCGGCGTCGTGCGTGTGCGGTCGCCAGGGCCGCCATGGCCTCACGGGCCCGGTCGGCCAGGTGGGTCGAGCCCCAGGCGCAGGCGATGTGCTCGGCCAGGGTGTAGTTGTCGGCCGCCGGACCGTCCTCGCCCAGGAGTCGGTACAGGTCGGCGAGGGCGTGGGCGAGGGGGCGGGTCGCGTAGGCGGCTCCGGCCGCGCCGGCGAGCTGGTCCCGGACCGGCAGCAGATGTGGGACGAGTGCCGACGCCGTTTCCAAGTCGCCGTGGAGCACCGCGAGTTGGGCGCGGAAGTCGAGCTCCAGGCCGTGCAGGTGGTCCGTCACGGGCTCCGGCGGGCAGCGCACCGCGAGTGACTCGTCCAGTCTGCCGAGGCGGGCGAGGATGAGGGCGAGTGCCACTCCGGCGGGGGCGCCGACGGTCTCGTACACCTTTCTCATCACCGGCTCGATCTCGGCCGCCCGGTCCTGGGCGAGCCGGATGGTGGTCAGTCCCAGCGTGCGCAGTCCGCGGGCGTGGTGCGAGCCGACGCGTCGCAGGAGGACGTCGGCCTCGGCGTATCCGGCCTCCGCCGTGTCGAAGCGGCCGGTGACCGTCGCCAGCATGGCCGAGGTCGCGACGCCCAGGCCCTGCGCCCACACCATGCGGTAGCGGTGGGCGAGTTCGAGTCCCCGCTCGGTGTGCCGGCGTACCGCGGCGGGGTCGTTGAGCGTGCCGGCTGTCATGCCGTCGAGGTGTTCGCAGACCCAGCGGTAGGCGGGCAGGTCGTGCGCGTGGGCGAGTCGGCGGAGTTCGGCGACCAGCGGGGTCCGCGCGGCGGCCTGTGTCTCCAGCGGCAGGAG
>NZ_JAWOAI010000649.1:0-4847 GCF_033194735.1 Streptomyces sp. W16 | reverse complement strand
CGGGCGGACGGGTAGGCGGACGGGTAGGCGGTCCGGGAGGGGGTGTCCTTGAAAAAGTGTGTCACTCTTCTCAGATCTGTCACACTTCCGCCGAACAGGGGTCCCGCCGCGCCCGTTCGAGGCACACCTCCGGCCGCGTCACCCTCCATCGGCCCCCATCTCCGGCACGCTCATGTGCTTATGCGACTGCCCCTGAGACCGCGCACCCCACTGCGCACACCGCTGTCCCTCTGCCTCGCCGCAGCCGCCCCCCTCCTCGTCACCGCCGCACCACCGGCCCACGCGGCGGACGCCATCCCCGGCTGCGCCGCCCCCGACGCCCGCAGCTTCCCCCTCACCACCCGCATCCACGACGGCCCCGACACCTACGAGGCCGGCGGCGGCTACGGCACCTGGTACCTCGACCTCACCAACACCACCGCCCGCCGCTGCACCGCGATCCACCCGGTCGTCGTCCTCGTCGACCAGCAGCGCGCCCTGAAGCCCGCCCAGCCCAGACTCGACTTCTATGACGGCAGCAGCCCGCGCCCGCACCCCGTCCGCTTCGCCACGACCGACGAGGCCGAACTCGTCGGCGCCTTCGACGACGGCTTCCCGGGCTTCACCGTCGACCCCGGCAAGACCCTCACGGTCAAGGTGCGCCTCGCGCTCGCCCCGGACACCGGACCGAACGAGATCACCGCCAACGCGGCCGTCGTACAACGCCATGCCGACGACGGGGACTGGGTCGGCCAGTCGAACGACTACCGCTTCGACATCGAAGCCCCGGAATCCACCACACCCACCACCTCCCCGACGGTCCCCTCCGCCGCGACCCCGCCCGCCGAGGACCTCTCGTTCACCGACGAACTCGCCCGCACCGGAATCGGCACCGCACACCTCGCCCTCGCCGCCACGTCCGTCCTCCTCGTCACCGCCGGCGCCCTGCTGCTGGCCCGGAAGCGCCGATAACGCGGTCGGCCCCGCTTCTGCGACCATCTCCGCGTGGACTACCCGAACGACCAGGCCCCCGGCGCCCCCGTCCGCTCCGGCATCCCGGAGCACGGCCGCATCCCCAAGTACTACGCGGTGAAGGCCCAAATCGCCGCGCTGGTCGACGAGTTGGGGGAGGGCGCCGTGATCCCCACCGAGCGCGACCTCACCGAGCGGTACGAGGTCGCCCGCGAGACCGTCCGGCAGGCGCTGCGCGAACTCGTGCTGGAGGGCAGGCTGCGCCGGCAGGGGCGGGGCACGGTGGTCGCGGGGCCCAAGCTGGAGCAGCCGCTGGCCCTGGCCAGTTACACCGAGGGCGTACGACGCCAGGGGCGCACCCCGGGCCGCAGTCTCGTCACGCTCGACCGCTTCCCCTGCCCCGACGCCCTCGCCGCCGAGACCGGACTGACCCGCGGCGAACCCGTCTGGCACCTGGAGCGCCTGCTGCTCGCCGACGAGGAACGGGTCGGCCTCGAAAGCACCTATGCCCCCGTCGCCCGACTCCCGCACCTGGACACCGACTTCGACCCCGACTCCTCCTTCTACGGCTACCTCGACGCCCGCGGCATCCGCTTCGGCGACGCCGACGAACGCATCGAGACCGTGCTCGCCACCCCGCGCGAGGCCCTGCTCATCGGCACCCCGCCCGCCCTGCCGATGCTGCTGATCCACCGAGTGTCGAGGGACACGGAGGGACAGCCGCTGGAACGGGTGCGGGGCCTGTACCGGGGCGACCGCTTCTCGTTCGTCACCAACCTAACGAATCGATAACGGGTCTAGCCCAAAGGGAAGACCTGGTTCACGCTCTAGGCGTGAGAGTCACAGTCGTCGGAGGCGGCGTGGTCGGCACCATGCACGCCTGGCAAGCAGTCCAACGCGGCCACGAGGTCGTACAGATCGAGCGAGAGGCGGAGGCGCGCGGCGCGTCCCTGCGCAACTTCGGACAGATCTGGGTGAGCGGCCGAGCGGGCGGTGAGGAACTCGAAACCGCCCTGCGGGCAAGGGAGTTGTGGGAGGAGATCGGCCGTCGAGTCCCCGGTCTCGGCTTCCGGGCCAACGGCTCGCTGACCCCGGTGCGCGGCCCGCGCCGTCAACCCCGCCCTGCGCGGCGACTTCACCGCCGCCCTGTACTGCGAGCGCGACGCGGCGGTGGAGCCCCGCACCGCCCAACTCGCCCTGCGCGCCGAGCTGTCGAAGTCCCCGCACTACACCTTCCTGCCGGGGCGCGAGGTCCGCGAGGTCGTCGGCGAGCACGCGGTACGCGACGACCACGGGGACATGCATCCCGCCGACGCGGTGATCCTGTGCACGGGCGCCTGGCTCGGCGGACTCGTCCGCGAACTCGCCGGACCCGAACTCCCCGTCCGCCGCGTCCGGTTGCAGATGATGCAGACCGACCCGCTCGGCGAACCACTCACCACCTCGGTCGCCGACGCGGACAGCTTCCGCTACTACCCCGCCTACCGCGGCCCCGCCCTCGACCGACTCGCCACGCACCAGCCCCAGTCGCCGACCGCCGCCGCGCACGCCATGCAACTCCTCATGGTGCAGCGCGCCGACGGCGGCCTGACCATCGGCGACACCCACGAGTACGAGCACCCCTTCGCCTTCGACACCGTCGAGGACCCCTACGACCACCTCACCGAGGCCGTCGAGTCGCTCCTCGGCCGCCCTCTCCCGAGGATCCGCCGCCGCTGGGCCGGCGTGTACGCGCAGTGCACCGACCCCGCCCGCGTCGTCCACCGCCAACAGGTGCGCGACGGCGTGTGGTTGGTCACCGGCCCCGGCGGACGCGGCATGACCTGCTCCCCGGCGATCGCCGAAACCACCGCGAACGAACTGGATTGGTGAGCCACCGATGAACCAGGACACGAACCAGGACATGAACCAGGACATCCGTCTCGTCGTCCTCGACATGGCCGGTACCACCGTCGCCGACGACGGCCTCGTCGAAGAGGCCTTCACGGCCGCCGCCCGGCACCTGGGCGCGGAACCCGACGCCATGCTGGACCACGTCCGCGCCACCATGGGCGAGTCCAAGATCTCCGTCTTCCGGCAGCTGTTCGGGACGGAGTCAAAAGCGCGGGAAGCCAACAAGGTCTTCGAAGCGGCGTACGCGGAACTCGTCGACGGTGGCCGGGTCACCGCCCTCCCCGGCGCCCGCGAAACCGTCGAACTGCTCAAGTCCCAAGGCCGCACAGTGGTGTTGACGACCGGTTTCGCCCGCACCACCCAGGACGCGATCCTGGCCGCCCTCGGCTGGCAGGACCTCGCGCACCTCACGCTGTGCCCCGCCGACGCCGGCGGCCGGGGACGCCCGTACCCGGACATGGTCCTCACCGCGTTCCTGCGGACGGGCGCCGCAGACGCCGTAGGACAGATGGCCGTCGTCGGCGACACCTCGTACGACATGCTCAGCGGCGTCCGCGCCGGGGCGGGAGTGGTCGCCGGTGTGCTCACGGGGGCACACCGGCGGGACGCGCTGAGCGGCGCGGGCGCGACGCACGTCCTCGCCTCGGTCGCCGAACTGCCCGCACTGCTCGCGGAGTTGGCGCCCGGGAATCAGACCAGGTCGACGATGTCCGCGATGGAGTCCACGACCTTCGTCGGGCGGTAGGGGTAACGGTCGAGGTCGGCCCTGGTCGTCAGACCGGTCAGCACCAGGAAAGTCGTCATACCGGCTTCCAGCCCGGCCAGCACATCGGTGTCCATCCGGTCACCGATCATGGCGCTGGTCTCCGAGTGCGCGCCGATGGTGTTCAGCGCGCTGCGCATCATCAGCGGATTCGGCTTGCCGACGAAGTACGGCTCCTTGCCGGTGGCCTTGGTGATCAGCGCGGCGACCGAGCCGGTCGCGGGGAGGGCGCCCTCGGGGGAGGGGCCGGTGTTGTCGGGGTTGGTGGCGATGAACCGGGCCCCGTCGTTGATCAGCCGGATCGCCTTGGTCAGCGCCTCGAAGGAGTAGGTCCGGGTCTCGCCCAGGATCACGAAGTCGGGGTCCGAGTCGGTCAGTACGTAACCGGCGTCGTGCAGCGCCGTCGTCAGTCCGGCCTCGCCGATGACGTAGGCGGTGCCGCCGGGGTGCTGGTTGTCCAGGAAGCTGGCGGTGGCCAGGGCTGAGGTCCAGATGTTCTCCACCGGCACCTCAAGGCCGATCCGGTTCAGCCGGGCGTGCAGGTCGCGCGCGGTGTAGATCGAGTTGTTGGTGAGGACCAGGAACGGACGCCCGGTTTCCCGCAGCTTCTTGATGAACGCGTCCGCACCGGGCACCGGAACGCCCTCGTGCATCAGCACCCCGTCCATGTCGGTGAGCCACGATTCGATGGGCTTGCGCTCTGTCATGGCGACCATGCTATGCACTCCCGGTCACACCTCCCCCATACGGAGCAATCGGGCCCCGCCAGGGATGCGCGACCAGGTGACGAGGAGGAGTCTCCAGATATCTGGAGGTTCACGATGGGCTCACTGAAAGTCACTCTCTGTGCGGGCGCGGCGGTCCTCGCGGCGCTCACCCCGACGGCGTACGCGGCGGACGGAGGCACTGTCTCGGTGACCCCCGCGTCCCCCGCCCCCGGCGCCGAGGTCGCGCTCAAGATCAGCGGCTGCGCGGGTACGACGGGCTCGGCGGCGTCGGACGCGTTCGTCGCCGACGCGAAACTCGTCGGCACGGCCGGCACCCTCGCCGGCGAGACACAGGTCCGCTCCGCGCTGGAACCGGGCAGCTACGACGTGAAGATCACCTGCGGAAGCGTGACGGTGAAGGGCGCGATCAAGGTCGTAGCGAATGAATCCGCGTCCCCCTCCGCGCAGCCCCCCGCCTCACCCGTCGCCCCCGTCCACGCGGGCGGCGGCGGCACCGCGCACCTCGCCGCCGT
>NZ_JAWOAI010000648.1:0-4849 GCF_033194735.1 Streptomyces sp. W16 | reverse complement strand
CCGCGCGGTCTCCGCGACGCCCCGGCCGCCGGAGTCACGCTCGCCGAGGCGGACTCCCTGCCGGACCTCGCGCTGTGCTCCACGGCTGTACGGGCGCGCCAGACCTGGGAGTTGGCCTCGGCCGAGTGGGGCACCCCGCCGCCGGTGCGGTACGAACCACGGCTCTACGCGGCCGACGTCGCGGATCTTCTCGACGCCGTTCACCAAGTGCCGCCCGAGGTCGAGACGTTGCTCCTGATCGGGCACAACCCCGGTCTGGAGGAACTCGTCCTCGAACTCGCCGGCGACAGTCTCGACGACGCGCTCGACGAGGTCCGGGTGAAGTTCCCGACCTCGGCCATCGCGGTCCTGGCCTGGCACGGCCGCACCTGGCAGGACCTCGCCCCGGGCACGGCCCTGCTGACGGGCGTGACCGTGCCCAGGGGCAAGAAGAAGTAGGCCTGCCGTCAGGGGACTTGGAGGAACTCGCGGGCTCCGCGCAGCCGTGTGCGCAGGCCTTCTTGTGTCGCGGTGCTGTCCAGGCGGACGTCGAGGGCCCCGGAAGCGCCTTCTCCGCGTCCGGCGGGCAGCAGGGCCGCGTCGAGTCCGTCGCGTCGGGCGATGAGCACGCCGAGTTCATGACGGCTGAGGGCGTCCGGCCCGGCCAGGTGGAACATGCCGGACCCGTCGGACAGGGCGAGTTCCAGCAGGGCGGCGGCCAGGTCCTCGACATGGACCGGGCAGCGGACGACATCGGTGAACAGGACGCCGGCGCGGGCACCGGCGGCCAGTTCGTGCACCATGCGCTCGTGCGCGGAGCCGCCGTTGCCGATGATCAGTGAGGTGCGAGCGACCGCGGCGGCCGGTGTCAGGAGGCGTACGGCGGTCTCGGCGGCGGCCTTCGCCGCGCCGTACGGCGTGACCGGGTCGGGCGGGCAGGACTCGTCGTAGGAGATCCGGGAACCGGAGAACACGGCGTCGCTGGAGACATGGACCAGGCGGCGGCCGTGCCGTGCCGCCGCCATCGCCACGCGGACCGAACCGTCGGCGGTGACCGCCCAGTCGCTCAGTCCGCTGGTCGCGTTGATGATCGCGTCCGGGGCCAACTCGGCCAGCAAATCGTAGAGTTGGGCGTTCGTGCGGAGATCGAGCTGGTGCCAGGAGACGCCGGGGGTGTCGCCATCGGGGCGCGAGGAGCAGTACGTCGCCGCCGTGGACCAACCCGCCGCGCTCGCCCGGCGTACGAGTTCCGTGCCCAGGAAGCCGCTGCCGCCGACGATAAGGACCTTCACCGCTCTTTCCCGGTCAGCCGACGTGGACGCGCGGCCGTCGCTCCGGGTCCGGTTCCGCGCGGCGCAGTACCTCGCGGGTGACCGGTGCGACCTCGCCGTCGCCGAAGACGAGGAAGCGGATCAGATGGCTGACCGGGTTGCCCTCGGTCCAGTCGAAGTAGGCGTGGGGGACCTCGCCGGTGCGGTCCCGCAGGGCCAGCAGGACCGCGGCGATCGAGTTGGGCACCGTGGGGCCCTCGACCCGGAGCCGCCGGACTCCGTACTTCTTGTCGCCGTGCACGGCGATGTCCGCCGTGAAGTCCGAGGAGTCGCGGACGATCACCTCCACGAAGAGCACCGGGCCACCGTCCGGGATGTGGGTGTGCTCGCGCTGGCTGTACTCCTTGGCGCGGTACTCCCGACTGCTGTGTTCCTGCGGCTCGTTGGCGATCAGCCGCAGCGGGCCGGAGTGGGCCGCCTCGTCGATGAAACGGGCTGCCGTGTCGTCGAACGTGACCTCGGCGGCGCGGAGTTCGAAGGCGCGGCGGATACGCGAACCGAACGACGTCACCAGGATCAGCACGATGAAGATCCCGGCGATCTTGATGCCGTCGGGCCGTTCGATGACGTTCGTGACGAGGGTGTACGCGAACACGGCGGTGATCACGCCGAAGCCGAGCGTCGCCCTGCGATGGCCGCGCTTGTGCACGGTGACCGTCGAGGCGAACGCCGCCGAGAGCATCAGCACCAGCACACCGGTCGCGTACGCGCCGCTCTGCGCGTCGACGCTCGCGTGGAACCACAGTGTGATCAGCACGGCCGCCACCATGAACACGAGCACCAGCGGACGCACGGCCCGCGTCCACTCCGGGGCCATGCCGTAGCGCGGCAGATACCGGGGGACGAGGTTCAGGAGCCCGGCGAGTGCGGAGGCGCCCGCGAACCACAGGATGGCGATCGTCGAGACGTCGTAGAGCGTGCCGAAGGCCTGGCCCAGGTGCTCGTGCGCGAGGTAGGCGAGCGCGCGTCCGTTCGCCGGGCCGCCCGTCTTGAACGCGCTCTGCGGGATGAGGATGGTCGTCGCCAGGCTGGACAGCAGCAGGAAACCGGACATGATCACGGCGGCCGTGGTGAGCAGTTTGCGGGTCTCCCGGATCCGGCCCGTCGGCTTCGCCCAGGTGTCAGTCGGATCGCCCTTGACCTGCGGCATCACCGCCACGCCCGTCTCGAAGCCGGACATGCCGAGCGCGAGCTTCGGGAACACGAGCAGGGCCACGCCGACCATCGCGAGCGGTGAGGAGTGCGCGGCCGTCATCGCGTCCGTCCAGTCGCCGATCTTCACCGGATGGCTCAGCACCTCCCAGGCGGACACCGCGAGGACCACCACGTTGAGCGAGAGATACACGCCCACCAGCACCACGGCGATCCCGATGGCCTCCCGGAACCCCTTCAGGAAGACCGCGCCCAGCGCGCCGACCAGCACCAGCGTGATCCAGGTGTTGCCGCCGTGCATCCAGCCCGGCGCGAACGGGTTCTCCACGACGTGCGCCGCCGCGTCCGCCGCCGACAGGGTGACCGTGATCATGAAGTCCGTCGCCGCGAAGCCCAGCAGCACCAGGACGAAGATCTTCCCCGACCACCACGGCAGCAGCCGCTCCAGCATGGCGATCGACCCCTCGCCGTGCGGAGACTCGTGCGCCACCCGCCGGTAGACCGGCAGCGCCCCGAGCAGCGTCAGCCCGATCAGCACGACCGTCGCCAGCGGCGACAGCAGTCCGGCCGCGAGCGCGGCGATGCCCGGCTGATAACCAAGGGTGGAGAAGTAGTCGACACCGGTCAGACACATGACCCGCCACCACCGGTGCCCCTCGTGCTCCGGGTTCGGGGTGGCATGCGGGCCCGGATGCCGGGCGCTCTGCTCGCTCAGCCCGTCCAGGAGCCAGGCCCGGCAGCGGTCGGCGGCGGACCCGGAACCACCGGATTCCGTGCTCTCCGTAGGGTCCACCTGCGCGCCGGTCATGCTGAGAACTCCCTGTGATCGAACGACCGTGCCCGCCATCCGGGCAACGAGGAGCGAGTATCCACCACATCGTCACCCGCACCCGGACCGGGGGCGACCCCTGACACTGCGCATAGGCTGGCCGGATGCAGGACGAGTACCGCACAGTGGCCCGACCGGGTGTGCACGAGACCGAGGTCAATCGCTCCCGCTTCCTGTGCGCCCTCGCCCCGGCGGCCAGCGAGCAGGAGGCCCAGGACTTCGTGGCGCGCGTCCGCAAGGAGCACACCGACGCCTCGCACAACTGCTTCGCCTACGTCATCGGCGCCGACGCCGCGATCCAGAAGGCGAGCGACGACGGCGAACCCGGCGGCACGGCAGGCGTCCCCATGCTCCAGATGCTGCTGCGCCGCGACATGCGGTACGTCGTCGCCGTCGTCACCCGCTACTACGGCGGCGTCAAGCTCGGCGCGGGCGGCCTCATCAGGGCGTACGGCGGCTCGGTCGGCGAAGCCCTCGACACCCTCAGCACGCTCACCCGCCGCCGCTTCCGGCTCGCCACGGTCACCGTCGACCACCAGCGGGCCGGCAAGATCCAGAACGACCTGCGCGCCACCGGCCGCGAGGTCCGCGATGTCCGCTACGGCGAGGCGGTCACCATCGAGATCGGTCTGCCGGACGCCGATGTGGACGCCTTCCGGGCGTGGCTGGCCGATGCCACGGCGGGGACGGCGGTGCTGGAACTGGGCGGCGAGGCGTACGGAGACGCCTGACCGCAAAGGGTTTTGACGGTGTGTCAGGAGTGCCAGTTCCAGACCTGGTTGGAGCTGCCCGCGCAGCCGAAGGTCTGCACCGGCTGACCGTCCTGCCCCGACTCGGAGGCCTCCGCGTCCAGACAGAAGCCGTCCGGGGCGCTGACCAGGGTCCCGGCGCTGCCCAGTTGCCACCGTTGCGCGCTCAGCCCGTCGCAGCTCCTGGCCCGGATCTTCGAAAAGTTCTGGCCGACCGTGTCGGCGTCGGCGTCCAGGCAGGAGTGGTTGCCCTGATTGACGACCAGGTACTGGGACGCATGGCCGGGCACGCGGTACAGCGCCCACTTCTGGGCCGCCGCGCCGTTGCACCCCCACACCTGCACCGCGGCGACGCGGGCGTCGAGGCACCGGGCGACATCGACGGCGTGGACGCTCTCGGTGACGGTCACCGAACCGGCCCGGACCGGTCCGCGCTCCGTGCCGTACAGCAGCTTCACGGTCTGCGCGTCGACCGACCCGCTCGCGGTGGTTCCGGCCTCGGTCTGGAAGGTCTTCACCGCGTCGACCGTCGCATCCCCGTAGTCGCCGTCGACCGTGACGTGCAACCCGTGGCCGGCGAGGAGGAGTTGGAGGGCCTTGATGCAGTCGCCGTGGGAGTGCGACGCGAGTTCGGCGACGCACGAGGCGATCCGGATGTCGAGGGTTGCGGGATCGTGGGTCGGCGCGCTGGAAGGGCTCTGCGACGGCCCGCGCGTCGCCGCCGACGCGGTCACGCTCGATGCCGTGCCCGGTGAACCGCCGCCGCCCGAGGGCGAGTTCTCCGGCACGGCGCCGGCCGAGGGGGTCCG
>NZ_JAWOAI010000647.1:0-4856 GCF_033194735.1 Streptomyces sp. W16 | reverse complement strand
CCAGGCCCTGCGCCGGGCCGAGCGGCGTGCCGAGGCGGAACGCATCCTGGACCGCGTCGGCCTGACCGGCGCCGCCCGCCGCCACCCGTGGCAGCTGTCCGGCGGTATGCAGCAGCGCGTGGCCATCGCCCGTGCCCTGGTCTGCCGCCCCTCCCTGCTGCTGATGGACGAACCCTTCGGCTCCCTCGACGCCCAGACCCGAGAGGACCTGGAGGACCTCCTCCTGGAGGTGCACCGCACGGACCGCACGACGATCCTCTTCGTCACCCACGACATCGACGAGAGTGTGTACGTCGGTGACCGCGTCGTCGTCCTGACATCGGGCCCCGGCGCGAAGGTGGCACTGGACCTGCCTGTCGAACTCCCTTGCCCCCGCGACCAGATCGGCACGCGGGGACTCCCGGAGTTCGTGGCCCTGCGCACCCGGGTGGGCAGAGCGGTGCGCACACCCGGCCGCGCCCGGTCCCGGAAGTGAGCTCCACAAGATGCCGGGAAAACTCATGGGTTCGGCGCCGATTCACGCGATGGTGTGATCATGTCCCCTGCCCGGGATGGCCGTTGAGCGCCACGGGTAGGGCCCGGCCATGACCCAGCCGTTCGAACTCCCGCACTTCTACATGCCGTATCCCGCGCGCCTCAACCCGCATCTGGAAGAGGCCCGCGCCCACTCCTCCACGTGGGCACGCGAGATGGGAATGCTGGAGGGCTCCGGGATCTGGGAGCAGGCCGACCTCGACGCGCACGACTACGGCCTGCTCTGCGCCTACACCCACCCCGACTGCGACGGGCCCGACCTGTCGCTGATCACCGACTGGTACGTGTGGGTGTTCTTCTTCGACGACCACTTCCTGGAGACCTTCAAGCGCAGCCAGGACCGCGCCGGCGGCAAGGCCTACCTGGACCGGCTGCCGCTGTTCATGCCGCTCGACCTGGCGACTCCCGTACCGGAGCCGGAGAACCCGGTCGAGGCAGGGCTCGCCGACCTGTGGGCGCGCACCGTGCCGTCGATGTCCGTCGACTGGCGCCGCCGCTTCGCCGTCGCCACCGAGCACCTCCTCAACGAGTCCCTGTGGGAGCTGTCCAACATCAACGAGGGACGGGTCGCCAACCCCGTCGAGTACATCGAGATGCGCCGCAAGGTGGGCGGCGCGCCCTGGTCGGCGGGTCTGGTCGAGTACGCGACCGCCGAAGTGCCCGCGTCCGTCGCCGGATCGAGGCCGCTCAGGGTCCTGATGGAGACCTTCTCCGACGGCGTCCACCTGCGCAACGACCTCTTCTCCTACCAGCGGGAGGTCGAGGAGGAGGGCGAGTTGAGCAACGGCGTGCTCGTCCTGGAGACCTTCTTCGGCTGCACCACCCAGGAGGCCGCCGAGACCGTCAACGACGTCCTCACCTCCCGGCTCCACCAGTTCGAGCACACCGCGTTCACCGAAGTGCCCGCTGTCGCCCTGGAGAAAGGTCTCACCCCCGACGAGGTCAGGGCGGTCGCCGCCTACACCCAGGGCCTCCAGGACTGGCAGTCCGGCGGCCACGAGTGGCACCTGCGCTCCAGCCGCTACATGAACGAAGGCGCCCTCGACAACTCGTCGTTGAACGGACCGACCGGCCTCGGCACCTCCGCCGCCGACATCGGCGCCCTCCTCGCCTCGGCCGGCGCCGAACGGCTGCGCGCCTACACCCACGTGCCCTTCCAGAAGGTCGGCCCCTCTCAACTCCCCGATTTCTACATGCCGTTCCAGGTCGAACTGAGCCCGCATCTCGACGGTGCCCGCCACCGCCTCGTCGACTGGATGCACTCCGTCGGCATGCTGGAGGAGGGCGTCTGGGACGAGGAGAAGCTCGCCGCCGCCGACCTCCCGCTCTGCTCGGCCGGCATCGACCCGGACGCCACCGAGGAGGCCCTCGACCTCAGCTCGCGCTGGCTCGCCTGGGGGACCTACGGCGACGACTACTACCCCCTCGTCTACGGCATCCGCGGCGACCTCGCCGCCGCCCGCGTCACCACGGCCCGTCTCTCCGACTGCATGCCCATCGAGGGTCCGGCGGTCATCGTGCCGGTCAACGGGATGGAGCGCGGACTCATCGACCTGTGGGCCCTCACCACCGCCGAGATGCCCGTGGACGACCGGCACACCCTGAAGGACGCCATCAACAAGATGACCGAGAGCTGGGTCTGGGAGCTGGCCAACCAGATCCAGCACCGGATCCCCGACCCGGTCGACTACCTGGAGATGCGCCGCGCCACCTTCGGCTCCGACCTCACCCTCAGCATGTGCCGCATGGGGCACGGGCCGAAGGTCCCGCCCGAGGTCTACCGCACCGGCCCCGTCCGCGCCCTGGAGAACGCGGCCATCGACTACGCCTGCCTCCTCAACGACGTCTTCTCCTACCAGAAGGAGATCGAGTACGAGGGTGAGGTCCACAACGCCATCCTTGTCGTCCAGAACTTCTTCGGCATCGACTACCCGACCGCGCTCGGCGTCGTCCACGACCTGATGACCCAGCGCATGCGCCAGTTCGAACACGTCGCGGCGAACGAACTGCCCGTCGTCTACGACGACTTCGGCCTCTCGGACGAGGCGCGCGAGATCATGCGGGGCTATGTGACCGACCTTCAGCACTGGATGGCGGGCATCCTGAACTGGCACCGTGAGGTCGACCGCTACAAGTCCGCCTACCTGGCCCGCCGTTCGCACGGCTTCGTACCGGACCGGATTCCGGCGATGCCCTTCGCCTGACGACCCCTCAACCGAGATCCCTGGGGTCCCGGACCCGCTTCGCCACGTCCTCGGCGAGCTCCCGTACGGCCGTCGCGGCGGCACCCGAGAGCTCGCCGAGTATCGAGTCGGCTGCGGCCAGGGTCACTCGGGCCTCTTCCGGGAGGTTCGCGTCGGCCAGCGCGCGGGTCAGGGCGTAGTGCTCCTCGGCGACGAAACGGCCGAGGTTCACGCCCTGCCAGTGCCGGAGCGACTCGTCCACGGGGTCGGCCAGCGTGCCCCGGAGGGTGGCCAACGTCCTTCCGGCCTCGGCGAGTTGACCCGTCTCGCGCTCCAGACGGGCCAGTGTCAGCCGGGCCGAGACGCGGTCCCAGGCCGTCTCCTGGAGGGCGGTGCAGAGGCGCTGGGCGCGCAACGCCTGGGTGAGATCGCCCAATCGCTCGAAGTCGCGGGCGAGCCATGACAGGGGAGACGTGTCCAGTGCCTTCGGCGCACCCGGGCGTCTCAGCATGCCCTGGTCCATGTCGATCTCGTCGAGCCTGCGGATCAGCGTGACCCGGGCCAACTCGGTGAGTCCCTGATCGGTGGCCAGGTCGGTCCAGGTGTCCGACGGCTCGTCGGACAGGTCCGTGCCGAAGAAACAGTCGTCCTGGGCGAGCGCCCATTCCCGCAGCGCCGTCCCGTCCGCGTCCGGCCCCGGCAGCTCGCTCAGCCCGCACGCGGTGTCGAAGTCCGTCTCCCGCACCTCGTGCAGCAACGCCAGGTCCTCGGTGTACCCGCGCAGCCCCACCAGCACGGCGGCGAGCCGCAGTTCGTCCGTCATCGACGACGCCCTCTCGTGCCGCAGCAGATGCCGCAGCAGTTCCAGATCACCGTCCGCGCGGTCGAACTGCGCCGCCCGCAGAGCGAGTCGACGCCGTACGGGGTCCCCGGCCACCGTGTCCCACACCGTACGGTCGCCCGCCCGCAGCGCCGCCAGATCCGCCCGCCCCTGGGCGAGCACCGGCTCCCACAACGGGGGACGGGGATGCCGGTCGAGGAGGCTGTAGGCGCCGCCCTCTTCCGCGTTCAGGAGCAGGAAGTCGGGCTCCGTGCGCAGCAGGGCAGCGTGCAGCATGCCGATCAGCTCGACCGGGGAACGCTCGGACAGGCCCAGGGCGGCGCGGAGTTGGGGCCGTGCCTCGTCGAGGCCGTAGTCCTCGCGGAACTCGTCCTCCGTCTCCGTGACCGCCGCCAGGATCTTCTCCGGGCCGTCGGACGGGGACAGGTCCAGATGGTCGCGCCAGCCCGGCAGACCGATCATGATCTCCAGTGCCTCGTCGACACTGGAGCCGATGATTCCGGCCGAGCCCTCGGAGTCGGCGTACAGCACCGAACCGTCCGCGCACACGAAGTACGTACCGCCCGTGTCGTCGCCCGCCACCGGCCGCAGGGGGCCGCCCGAGGCCAGCCGGACCGCCTCGCCGTGGTGCGCTCGGCGCAGGTCGAAGTCGAAGGGGAACGCGGCCAGTTCGGCCAGGTGGGCGTGCTGTCGGAGCAGCCGCAGGGCGTGATCGGTCATGTCACAGAACGTAACAGGCGGCACTGACAACGGGCCCCGGCCGCCGCGAAAATCCCTGGTCAGACCAGCTGCCGCTCGGTTCGTGCGGCGTGCTCGACCGCCGCCCGGGCCAGGGCGCGGACCACCGGGTGCGGGCGGCTGCCGTCGCCGGACAGTTCGGGCTGGAAGAGAGTGGCCAGGAAGAAGGGGTGGCCGGGGAGTTCGGCGATCCGGACATGGCCGCCCTCGTCGTGACCGGAGAAACGCAGCCTGGGCGCGCAGGGTGTCGAGGTGGCGGGTCGGGCCGTAGGAGCAGAAGTAGCGCTCGACCGTGCGCTCGGAGCCGATCACCGACTCGGCGAGCGAGCCCGTGTCGATCGTGACCATCGCCTCGTGGCCGACGAGCGAACAGGCCAGCGATTCGATGAGGACGTCCTCGGCGTCGGGGTCGTTCTCGGCGTGCGTGACTCGGGGCAGCCCGCACACGTTACGGGCGTACTCCAGAAGCGCGTGCTGGAAGCCGCCGCAGGTGCCGAGAAACGCGGGCGTGCCCCTCGCGCGGCTCCGCGCGGCGAACGGCGGCGGCGCCTTCCGCCCTG